>JAGBRG010000214.1 GCA_017632495.1 Spirochaetales bacterium | reverse complement strand
GTGCTTTCTATCTCCAGGGCACGCTCGATATCAATATCTTCAGCGTGGGCCTTAAGATCTTCAAGCTGCTCATCTGAGACAAGGCCGGCCTTGTTCTGAACTGAGGCCAGAGCAATCCAGATTCTTCTGAGAAGGAGGCGCTTATTCTTCTCCGACCAGACGGCCTTCATTTCATCAGAGCCGTATCTCCAGGTCAGAGGTGAGATGAATGTGTCAAAACCAAAGTCCATGTCTTGTCCTATTTTCTTACAGAATAATGATCTGATCTCTCTCAGGTCCTACTGAGACGTAAGAGACCTTACAGTGTGCGTACTCTCCAATGGCCTTTACATATTCCTGAGCCTCTTTGGGAAGATCCTCAAAGCGGCGGCAGCCTGTTGTATCCGTCTTCCAACCCTTGAAGGTCTTAAAGACCGGCTTGGCCTCCTCCTGTCCCTTTGTGTCGGGAAGGTACTTGGTGATCTTTCCGTTCAGATCATATGCCTCACAGACCTTGATTTCTTCAAAGGAATCCAGAACATCCAGCTTTGTGACGGCAATGGATGTGAATCCGTTCAGGTATGAAGAATAATCAAGAGCAACCGCATCAAGCCATCCGCAGCGTCTGGGGCGTCCTGTGGTAGCACCGAACTCAGCTCCGATTTCGCGAAGCTTCTTTCCGTCCTCATCGAACAGCTCGGCTGTGAACGGGCCTCCGCCTACGCTTGTGGAGTAAGCCTTTGCGACTCCGATTATCTCTGTAATTGCATTGGGGGCAATTCCTGAGACATTGGCAGCACCTCCGCTTGTCGGGTTGCTGGATGTTGTATAAGGATAGATTCCCCAGTCCAGGTCTCTCATGATTCCGAGCTGACCCTCAAGGACAATCTTCTTCTTTGCATCAACAGCCTTTCTCACAATGGGAAGGGTGTCGGCGATGTGTGAACCGAACATATTCTTCCAAGCAATGCACTTATCCATAAGCTCATCGACTGTGAAGGTCTTAAGTCCGTAATACTCAAGCTCACGGTTCTTCTTGGGAAGAATGTTCTGAATATGAGCCTTAAGGCCTGCAGGATCAAGAAGCTCGCCTACTCTGATTCCGATACGGGCAGCCTTGTCGCTGTAACACGGACCGATTCCGCGCTTTGTGGTTCCGATCTTGTCATGATCGGATCTCTTTGACTCCTCGGCTCCGTCAAGCAGGCAGTGGTACGGCATGATGAGGTGGGCTCTGACATCTACAAGAAGGTTCTTATGAAGCTCCTTCGGAATTCCGTCAAGCTCCTGCTTCATGGTATCAAAGTTAACAACGGCTCCGACTCCGACGATGCTTGTGGCCTTCTTGTTGAAGATTCCCGAAGGAATGATGTGAAGTGCGAACTTTCCGTATTCGTTCACAACAGTATGGCCTGCATTGTCTCCGCCCTGATATCTGATTACGACATCAGCGTCGGTTGCGAGATAGTCTACTATCCTACCCTTTCCTTCATCGCCCCACTGGGCGCCGATAATTGAAGTAACTGCCATTTTCAGCTCCTATTCATTTTGGGATTCTCATCTCGGCGATGTAAGGAAGTGTCCTGTACTGCTCGCCGTAATCAAGTCCGTATCCAACAACCCAAACGTCGGGAATCGTGAAACCTACATACTTGAGGTCAACAGAAATCTTGTGGCGATCCGGCTTCTCAAGAAGAACCGTCGTATTGACGGACTTTGTTCCTCTGGCAAGGAAGTTCCTGACAAGATAATCCAAGGTGTAACCGGTATCCAGGATGTCCTCCACAATCAGAACATGGTGGTTCTCAAGACTTCTTCTTGTATCCATCAGAAGTCTGACGTTTCCTGATGACTCACTTCCGCTTCCATAGCTTGAGACAGCGATGAAATCGATGACATGGGGCACTGTGAGCTTTCTGCAGAGGTCTGCGAGATAGATGAAAGAACCCTTCAGGACTCCGACAAGAATCAGCGGTTCAGTGATGTCCGCATAGTCCTTGTTGATCTGGTTTGCAAGCTCAGTCACACGCCTTTGGATGGTGTCCGCATCGATGAGGACTCTCTCAAGATCGTTTGTGAGAGGCGGAATTGCTATTGAACGAATTTTATCCATTTGATACTCCCGTTTCAGCATAGTTTTTTTGCGTTTTACAGGTCAATAGAGTCTGAAATATTATTTATATATTCGCACTATATTCCGAGCTTTATTAGCTCATTTTTCACCTGCTGAACAGAGGTGAAAACAATGCCCTTCATGCCCATCTTTCTTGCACCCTCGATGTTCTGGGGATAATCATCAATGAACACGGACTGTTCAGGGACAAGGTTGAACCTTTCGAGGAGAATCCGATAGATTTTCGGATCCGGCTTCATGCATTTTTCAAAGGCTGAGACGACATAGCCTTTGGCCTTTTTGAAGAACGAGTATTTGTTTTTGATAAAAGTAAATCCGTCAGCCGAATAATTAGAAAGAATGTAGATATTCAGACCTTTCTCATAAACCCAGTCGTAGATTTCCTTCTCTGTTTCTTTCTTAAGTTCGTAGAGATTCATCCAGGAGGGATTGAAGAAGGCTTTGATTTCTTTTTCAAGATCGGGATGTCTTGAGATGAAGGCCGGCAGCGCATCCGTGTATGTCATGTAAAGGCCCATGTCCAGATCATGCCATACCTGGTCACGGAAGATTGCATCACAAAGAGCATCCTCTGTTTCTTTGTCATATCCCAGATTGGTGACGAATGACCTGGGGTCATATTTGACCATCACACCGCCAAGGTCGAAAACAACGTTCTTTATAGCCATGCGGACATGATATTCCACTTCACAATTTTGAGCAATTGGAATAAGATACTGCAAACAGAATCAGGGGGCGAAGCATGACAGTTGAAAAGCAGAAGGCACATCTGATCCTTCCGGGCGACAAAGATGTCCAGCTTGATGTAATTACCGACAACATGGGAAATAACAGCATTGACATCGAAAGACTCCGTGCCAACACCGGATACATCACATACGATCCGGGCTTTGCCAACACCGGTTCCTGCCTTTCGTCCATCTGCTACATCGACGGAGAGAAAGGAATCCTGCGATACCGCGGCTATGATATCGAGGATCTTGTAGAGAACTGCGACTTCATCGAGGTAGCCCACCTTCTGGTAAAAGGAGTCCTTCCCAACGCTTCGGAAAGAAAGAACTACCAGATGCTTTTAAACAAGCACTCCATGCTGCATTACAACATGCAGAACTTCTTCCGCTCCTACCCTCAGGATGCTCACCCCATGTCGATTCTGGCAAGCATGGTAGCCTCGCTTTCTGCCTTCTATCCGGAAATGGAAGAGCGTGACCCTGAAGAGAACATCGACCTTACCGTCACAAGGATGCTCTCCAAGATGAGAACCATCGCAGCCTTCATCTACAGACAGGCCAACGGACTTCAGTTCGTAGATCCCAGATGGGAATACATGTACTGCGAGAACTTCTTGAACATGATGTTCTACACTCCTGTGAATAACTACCACCCCAATCCTGTCCATGTGGATCTTCTGAACAAGCTTCTGATTCTTCACGGCGACCATGAGCAGAACTGCTCCACATCGGCCGTAAGGCTTGTCGGTTCCTCCGAGGCCAATCTCTATGCATCGGTCGCAGCAGGTGTGTGCGCACTGTGGGGACCTAAGCACGGCGGAGCCAACCAAGCTGTCATGGCCATGCTTAAAAACATTGTGGATAACGACATCCCTGTTGATGATGTAATTGAAAAAGCAAAGAGAAAGGACAATCCATTCGTACTTTCAGGCTTTGGCCACAGAGTCTACAAGACATTCGATCCAAGGGCAAAGATTGCCAAGAAGATGAATCTTACAATGCTCAATGCAGAGCACAGGGAGGACAAGCTTCTGGAAGTTGCCCTCAAGCTCGAGGAAAAGGCTCTGACCGACGACTACTTCATCGAGCGCCATCTGTATCCGAACATCGACTTCTACACAGGAATCATGTTCCACATGATGGGCTTCCCGCAGCAGATGTTCACGGTCCTGTTTGCCATGGGAAGAACCCCAGGCTGGATCGCACACTGGCTTGAGTGGAGACACGACATACACCAGAAACTCGGCCGTCCTCGCCAGGTCTATGTCGGCCCTATGGAGAGAAAGGTAGTTCCTCTGGACCAGCGTCCTTAATTACAGATTTGAGATAAGAATCTTACCGAATTCTCTGGTTCCGACGCACGTTGCTTTGCGTCCTTCCTTTACCATGAGAGTATAGAAGTCTTTTGTCACATGTCCGCCAGCGATGGATTTCTCAACAGCATGCAAAACCAAGTCCGCAGCCTCTGTGAACCCTGCATGACGCAGAAGCATCTCACCCGAAAGAACCAGAGAAAGAGGATTTACAAGATCCTTTCCTGCAATATCAGGAGCAATGCCGTGTGTTGCCTCAAAGATGGCACAACCTGTATCATAATTGATGTTAGCACCTGGAGATATTCCAATTCCTCCAACCTGGGCGGCAAGAGCGTCTGATACATAGTCTCCGTTGAGATTAAGCGTTGCAACAACATCATAGTCTTCCGGTTTGAGAAGAATATTCTGCAAAAAAGCATCACAGATACAGTCCTTGATTTCAAGATCATCTTCTCCATCTCTGGGAATAAATGTCTTTGAATCACGGACAACAGCACCGTACTTTTTCTGTGCAAGCTCATAGCCCCAGGCTCTGAATCCGCCCTCAGTGAACTTCATAATGTTACCCTTGTGAACAAGAGTGACGTTTCTTCTGTGGTTTGCAATGGCATAGTCTATAGCAGCTGAGATAAGACGCTCAGAGCCTTCACGGCTTACAGGTTTTACTCCTATGGCGCTTGTCTTTGGAAAACGGATCTTCTTGACACCCATTTCATCCTGCAAGAAAGAGATGACCTTATTTACTTCTTCTGTTCCCTGTGCCCACTCTATTCCGGCATAGATATCCTCCGTGTTCTCACGGAAAACAACCATATCCACCTTCTCGGGGTGCTTTACAGGAGAAGGCACCGTATCAAAGTACTTCACAGGCCTGAGACAGACATAAAGATCAAGGCTCTGTCTTAAGGCAACGTTTATGCTTCTTGCTCCCTTTCCGACAGGAGTCATCAGAGGTCCTTTGATTGCAAGCCCGACTTCACGGATTCTCTTTAGCGTTGATTCAGGAAGATTTGTTCCGAAGAGCATCTCTGCCTTGCCGCCTGCAAAAGATTCTTCCCATGCAAGAGCCTTTTCTCCTTTGTAGGCCTTGTCCATAGCAGCATCAAGAACAGCCCTCATTACGGGAGTAATCTCAGAGCCTACTCCGTCGCCTTCTATGTAGATAACCTTCCTGAAATCAGTCATCAAAGAGCCTCCTTGATCTGATTGAGTCTTCCGCCAAAGATGAGCATCTGTCTCTGAAGTTCACTTACATGAAGTTTCATCAAAATGTCATATCCACCTGTGACGTTCTTAACAACTATGTCCTTTTTGCTTTTGACCTGATCTATGGCATTCTCAATCACAAGCTCATCGCCCTGCTTCAGCTTCTCATAATCCTTTTCATCTATGAAAGTCAGAGGAAGGATTCCGAAGTTGCAGAGGTTTGCCTGATGGATTCTCTCAATAGACAGAGCCATAACAGCCTTGACCCCCAGATACATCGGACAGATTGCAGCATGCTCACGGGAAGACCCCTGACCATAGCTCTGACCTGCGACAATGATATTGCCGATTCCGTTGTCACGGTTATACGCCGCTCTCTTTGAGAAATCAGAATCCACAGGCTCAAAGACAAACTGTGAATACTTTTTGATGTTGGATCTGTACTTGAGTCGGGCACCTGCCGGCATGATGTGGTCGGTTGTGATCTTATCGCCTACTTTCAGAGCTACAACTGCTTTAATCTCGCTCTCAAGCTTGGAGCATTTCGGAGGTTCTCCGATATTGGGACCACGGATGATTTCAACATTTTTTCTATCCGATTTAGGAAATATAAACATCTTATCATCGTATTTTTCGGCTTTTTGCTGAGGAATACTGATTTCCGAAAGTCCCAAAGTCGTGGGATCTGTGACTACTCCGGCCAGCGCACTCACTGCCGCTGTCTGCGGACTTACAAGATAAACCTGGGCATCCTTTGTTCCTGAGCGACCCTCGAAATTACGGTTGTTTGTCCTGAGGCTCACTCCGTTTGATTTAGGTGAGAAGTGGTTTCCGATACAGAATCCGCATGCGCTTTCAAGTATGCGGGCACCGCTGTCCAGCATCTTGAGCATGGTGCCGTCAGAAGCTATTTTTCTTAAGACATCCCTTGATCCCGGAGCAATGCCAAGGCTCACATGATCTGATATAGGATTGCCATTAAGAATTGCTCCGACAATATAGAGGTCTGCGTAGGATGAGTTAGTACAAGATCCTATTGCAACCTGGTTCACCTTAAGACCTGCAATCTCACTGACGCGCTTCACATTACCAGGAGAATGCGGGCAAGCTGCCATGGGAACGACCTTTGAAAGGTCAATCTCAAACAGTCCGTCATACTTTGCATCGGAGTCTGCACTTAGAGGACTATAGTCACCTTCTCTTCCCTTGGACTTTAAGAACTCACGAGTGGTCTCATCTGAGGGGAAAACGGATGTTGTGACTCCGCACTCAGCTCCCATGTTGCATATGGTGGCCCTTTCAGGAATGCTCAGAGTCTTAACTCCTGGACCCGTATACTCATAGACAGTATTTACGTTCCCTTTGACACCGAAGTGCTGAAGGACAGTCAGAATCACATCCTTTGCACTGCAAAAGGGCTTAAGCTTTCCTGTAAGCCTTATTTCAATCACCTTGGGGCAGATAATGGAAAAAGGAACTCCTGCCATAGCAAGGGCAACATCAAGACCGCCGGCTCCTATTGCTATCATTCCTATTCCGCCGCCTGTGGGAGTATGGGAATCAGAGCCGATTAAGGTCTTTCCGGGAACTCCGAAGCGCTCAAGATGTACCTGATGACAGATTCCGTTGCCGGGTCTTGAGAAAACAATACCCTTGGAAGCAGCAACCGACTGAAGGTAGCGATGGTCATCTGCGTTCTCAAAACCAACCTGAACAGTATTGTGGTCCACATAGCTTACGGCAAGCTCGTTTCTGATATGGTCTAGACCGAGAGATTCGAACTGAAGATAGGCCATGGTGCCTGTAGCATCCTGTGTCAGCGTCTGATCGATTTTCACATCTATGCTGCATCCTGCCTCAAGTTTCCCGCCGGCAAGATGAGAAGCCAAAACCTTGTATGTCACTCCAAGTCCCATGGTCCCTCCGATATATAATATTTATACCATTTTTACGTATTGTTATTCAATCTTGAATCATAGACTCCTAAGGAATTCAGAAAGAAGTTTTCCTATTGCCACATGGCCGCTGTCATTGAAGTGAAGTCCGTCTCCGGTATACTTCTCATAATCCTCTTTCTTATTCGGATCTATGCCAAGATTCTCAAAGAGATTCAGAAACGGAACGTTTTTCATCTTGCAGATTTCAACAATGTCATCGACATAATCCTTAAGGCTCAGACCAATGATTCCGTACAAATCCTTCTTCTTTTCAGGTGCAAGAAAATCATCCACTCTATGAGCCGGAGTCATAACGACAAGCTTTGCCTTGGGATAAAGCTCACGTATTGTATCTATCAGATAGTTCATGCATCCGCAAAATGTTATGCGGCACTTGTCTCCCACAGTTCCAAGCGGCGCATCTCCGTGTCCATAGTCGTTTGTTCCTCCGAACACAACAATGACATCAGAAGAAGGGTCCATATCAAAGCAGCGGCCGCAGAAATCAAGGTCGTGGCGTGCTTTCTCACTTGGCGTGAACTGATGAGCAATTCTTGTTCCGCTTATTCCGTAGTTGTTGACTTTCTTAAGACCAAGCTCACGAAGAACCACATTGTCATATCGGTTTTTTTCGATATCCGAGACACATGCGCCTTCTGTGATGCTGTCACCCAGAAAGCTTACTGTTTTTCCATTCAAATCCATAAACACTCTCCTAAAGGTAATAATGCCTACGTGCAGATTACAACAAAACAGAGCTTTAGTCTAATGAGAGTGTCTTATTCAGTCTTCGCTTCCGCTTTCATCCAGCTTTGCAAGTTTCTTCATGATTTCAGGAATATCGATATTCTGAGGACAGTGCTCAGCGCAGGAGCCGCATCCTATGCAGTTTGATGGCTTCTTATCAGGCTCTATGTCCTTGAGATTGTCCTCCCAGCGTCTGTTGTATTTATATTCGTTATAAATCTTTAGAAGCTCAGGAATATCCAAATTCATCGGACAGTTCGGTGTGCAGTAACGACATGATGTACAGGGAATTGTGAAGCCCTTCTTGAAATCATGTGTAATCTGCTTAAGAAATGCCACCTGCTCAGGATTTAGAGCATTGTCCTTCTCAAAGGTTTTAAGGTTGTCCTTG
>JAGBRG010000213.1 GCA_017632495.1 Spirochaetales bacterium | reverse complement strand
GAGGATCGAGGCATCCGTCTATCCCGCAGAAAACGATGGCGCACGCGATATGCACAATCGAGCACCCGAAGGACCTGAGTTTGACATGGGCCTTTGCAAGCGGAAGCGTCGTAACAAGATCAGAACCGCCTGTCACTGCATGAGGCTTGTCCTTAAGTCCGTTTTCCGTGATCTCAGAGACATCAAGAACCTCGCCGTTGAGGAAGATGCGATTGTCATCGGGATCGGTTCTGAGAAAAAGATCGTCACAGCCGCGTCCGAATCTTGGGGCATAGACGATGGAGCCTACAGGCCTTCTTTCATTATCCAAGATTCCAAGACCTATGCACCAGCAAGGAAGGCCCTGGCTGTAGGTGTCTGTTCCGTCAATCGGATCCAAGACAAAGGTAAAGGGGGCTGTGTTGTCCTGATTTCCGACAAGTTCCTCCTCCGTGACAATATTGCAGTCCGGAAAAAGGCGCTTGATCATGGGAACAAGGCGGTTTGTGATGGCCAAGTCTGTCTCCGTAAGGACGGTGCCGTCCGGCTTATAGGATCTGTGGATCTTGGTCTGCATCATGCGAGCATACTGTCCGCAGCTTTTTATCTCGTCCGAAAGCATGTCCAGCTTTCTTTTCATTTCCTCAGTCATTAACCCTCCCGTCCATTGCGTCCCGGAACTTCTGGTCAAGCTGATCAAAGCCCGAGTACTCTATATAGATATTTCTGTCCGCATCCCAGACGGGTCTGTGCGGACGATGTGTCTTACAATAGCTTTCCCAATTGGGGATGATGTCATCATTCCAGATGGCGTTGCGCTGTTTCATCACCTTGAAGTGAAAATCCTTCTCGGGTGCAAGATAGATTCCTACGGCATTAAAATCAACGCCGGCCTTTGCTTTGAGCGTTGCAAAAAAGGTCGGGTCCTCTATCTCTTTCCCGCACGGAGCGCTTACGGCAAGAGAAGCTCCGTTTGAAAGAATCTGGGCACAGGTGTCCCAGAGGCTTTTGTAGCACTCTTCGCGCCAGGAGATGTAAAACTGCGCTCTGGAAGGCCCAATGCCGTAGCGTTTTTCTATCTCAGAAAGAAACGGCTGGACAATTGTGTCATAGTCCAGGTATGCAAGGCCGTTTTCCTTTGCAAACTTCGAGGCCAATGTGCTTTTGCCGCTTCCGGTCAGACCGCAGAAAAGATACATCGAACTTCTCATAGGCTGTTGTACTCCAAAATGGCTTTTGCCGTGGCTACATCGGTAATCAGTGTGTTCACACCCTTTGCCCTTAATAGTCCCAGAATTCCAGGAACCTTGCTGGGGCCGCCTGCAACGGCTACGCGCTGCGGGATGCGCTGGATATCGTCCCAGCTGATGCGGCTCTTACTTAGGACTACCGGCTCATGGACATTACCGTCCGAATCAAAGTGGTAGTTCAGATAGTCTCCCAGAATATCCTTGCCGTCCAGGGCTTCTGCCACCTTTTCGCCGAACATGGCACTTCTTGCAATCGGGTCGCGCGGGAACGGAACACCGACACCTCCGATGATGATATCAAGGCGGTTCCAATATTTTTCGGTAAGCTCCATCGTTTGCCCGAAGCTTTCCATAAAGGCCTTGTCAGGACGGCCTCCCCAGTTTTTGGCAAAACCGTCGATCATGTCCTGATAGTTGAAGTAGTCGTTGTGCTCCCCCGCTCCGTGCTTTTTTTGGTCATAGTAGTTCATTACAGGATAGAACTTCCACGTTGTGCGCCTTTCTGCATAGCTTATGTGGTTTGCAGCAAGCTGGAACATTGTGCGTCCCATACCTACTCCGATGCGGGTTGCCTTGTTCTCGAATGAGGAAATCAGATATTTGGCAGCTCCCTTCACAAGGAAGGTCATGGACTGCTCATGGCTTGCGGCCGTAGGAACCAGAATCAGGTTCTCAAGGTCAAAGACGCTCTTGAAGACCATGCTCTGGCGCGCCTGCTCATCGGCATCGACAAACGGGGCATTGATTGTTATCTCAACAATTCCCTTCTGGCGTGCCATCTTCAGGTACTTGCCGATCTGCACATGAGAGACACCAAGCTCGTTGGCAATCTCCTGCTGGTGACGGCCCTTGGCATAGTATTCGACCGCAATCTTGAACAGCTTCTCGTCGGAAATCATTCCTTGACACCTCCGGCGAGTCTATTGATAAAGAAATCCTGCGAGACTGTAAAGAGAATCATGGCAGGAATGGCGATGATGACGCTTGTTGCCATCAGGCCGCCCCAGTTGATGAACTCACCCTTGAATGTGGAAAGTCCCACAGTCAGTGTGTAGTGGATGGACTTTCTGACAAACGACGATGCGATGAGGAACTCCTGCCATACCTGGATGAAGGTGTAGATGCTCACAGCGACGATTCCGCTTGTAGCCAGAGGCAGCATGACCTTGAAAAACAGCTGAAACAGCGAGCATCCGTCAATCAGGGCCGCCTCCTCCATCTCCTTGGGGATGTCCACAAAGTATGTGGAAAGAAGGATTACGGAAACAGGAATCTGAACGGCCACATAAGGCAGAATCAGGGAGCTTCTTGTTCCGACAAGGCCCATTCTGGTACACATCAGATAAAGGGGAACCAG
>JAGBRG010000212.1 GCA_017632495.1 Spirochaetales bacterium | reverse complement strand
TGCAGCGCTATTGGATTCAGCTTTAAGCATGGTTTTGCCTACTCTTTGCCAAATTGCAGAGTTTTGCAAGATTTGCAAGGAGTGCAAGATTTGCAAGATTTGCTTTGAATAAAAAACTGGTAATTCTCTTGCCCAGCAAACCTACGAGCTTTACGAGCTTTATCAACCCCAGCAAAACTCTCCATTTTGAGGAAAAGACTTGAGAAGGGCTGTGATATACTGATTCCATGAGCGGTGCGAAAAAGTTTTTTCTGTTTCTGGTTTTAGTATGTATTCCCTTCTGCCTCGGCGCAGCAGGACTCGGGGAGGCGTATAACTGCGGTCAGGCTGCAGAGTATCTGTGCATCAATGCGGATGTTTATTCGGATCCTGCCCCTGATGCTGATTATATTCTGGAGGGGACTGACCCATATACTCCGCTGACCCGCCTGAAAGGGTGTCAGATGATTCTACGCGCCTTCGGACCTCTGCCGGATGTTGAGACAGGCGTCAGGTATTATGCAAAATATCGAGACTGCGCATTTACGGATGTTCCTGAAGAAGGAAAAACTGCGGTTGAGAATCTAACAAACGCAGGTTTGTACGTTCCCAAGGACAACACAGTGTTCGGTCCCAACCAACTTATGACAGAAGACGAACTTGCCGTTCTTGTGGACCGCATCCATGCCTACCTGCAATCAAGTCCGAAGGACGACTACTACTCATGGGCAACGGCTGATATCCTCAATGACCCCGGTTTTTTTAACAGGCCCATCGATTTATCCACATACAACATCTATGCAGAGGATCAGGATTCTCGTTATGTCTGGCTGGTCAACATGCTGAACGATTGCCTAGAGAATCCGGACTCGCCTGAAAAGGCAAACATTGCAGCCTTCATGTCCACATTCATGGATATGGAAGGCAGAGAAAACAGCATGCAGTTCATACAGCCTCTGATTGACGCCATATGGAATGCTCCTACTATATCAGCGTTGCTTGATGTCTGTGCCAATATCAGCTGTGAAACAGGCATTGAATTGTTGCTTACAAAACCTTACTGGTGTGACTGGGGTAATCTTGATTTTTACATTGAAAAAAGCGGACATATGACACAAGGCTTCGGATATGAATTGTTCTCAATCGGGAAATCTCCTGACGACTTCCTGCCCGGACATTATTCATATGACGCTACAATGGAACAGAAGCTGCGTCTGTTCACCTATCTGGGCTTTGACAAAGATGAAATGGAAAACGCATGGCACATATATCTGAACGGCATCAGACGGGAGGGGCAGCTTATGTATGACTCCTCTTCGGACCACAAATCCTTCTCCTTGATTCCTAAAGATGATGATCCCAAATTTGCATATTTCCCTTTGCGAACATACATTGAAAAAGCTCAATTCGATTACGATGAAAAAGTCATTATTAATGATTATGCCGAAGTATACACCTTTCTCAGTCTAATCTCCAAACCGGAGAATCTTCCGGGAGTCAAAGTATATCTGATGAACCGGCTTCTCACTTTGCTGAGTGAAGTGATTCCACCTCGCTTAAGGGATTTGGTCAACGGATATTGGGATCCGTACTACGCTGCCGATCCGTCAGTTTATTTCAATGCCAACGTACTGCTTCAGGAAGCGTTATCTTTGTTCCAGACAGATACTTACATCTATTTTTCCAAAACCGCGGAGTATGCAGTGATGCATGAATATCTGGAAAAACTGTGTCTAAACATCAAATCCTACTACAGAATAATGCTGGAGAACATAGCATGGCTCAACGATAATACCAAATCTGTTGTTCTTGAAAAACTTGAGGCCATGGGCATGGAACTGCTGATTCCTAAGGATATGTCGGGATTATTCAGAGTGGAATTCACCTCCGCCGAGGACGGCGGCACGCTGTACGGAAACATAACAAAGTACATCAAAGAGCGTCGCCAGTGGCTGTCTGAACATTTTTCAGGTGACGACTTGAAATACTCGTGGTCAATAGAAAGCAACTGGGTGAAAACGTATTTCTACAACCGGAACACAAACACTTTTTTCATAAACATGAACGGAATACTCGGTTCTCATGCAAAATATGATTCGCCAGATGAAGAACTCTTGGGGTATTTAGGCTTTATTATTGCTCATGAAATCTCACATGCCTTTGACAATAACGGAACCCTGTTCAACAAATACGGCATTCGGGAAGATCTATGGACAGCAGAAGACAGGAAGGAATTCAACAAGCGCTGTATGCGTCTGGCAGAATATATGAGTAACTATGAGGTTTACCCCGGAATTGCCTATTCCGACGGAACACAGGTTGTCAATGAAAGTGTAGCCGACCTGACTGCCATGAAGTGCATAATGAGCATCGCTTCACAAATACCTGATTTCGACTACAATACCTTCTTCTCCTCCTATGCAAAGTTCTGCATAATTTCATTTACAAGAAAAAGCTGGGAATACAGTGTGAGGTATGACGCACATCCGCAGGGCCGCAGCAGGGTTAACCGGATTCTGTCACTGACTGATGAATTCTACAGAACCTACGACATACAACCAGGCGATGCCATGTATGTGGCTCCTCAAGACAGGCCTGTTGTCTGGTAAACCGGTTGCGGCCAACTGGACTTGCCCTCTGGCTCCCGGTTGTCCGCCTTCCGGGCCGGCTTGGCTTCGAACAGTCCACTGGACTGTTCTCCTACCGCCAAGCTTCAAGTCCAGAATACCAAACCAAACAAAAAACCCGACCTCGTAAGGTCGGGCTTTCTGTTTGCGGCCAACTGGACTTGAACCAGCACAAGATTTCTCCCACTAGCACCTCAAGCTAGCGTGTCTACCAAATTCCACCATAGCCGCGTAATTGGACAAGAAGAAACTTACACTTTCTTTTCCAAATAGTCAATACAGTTCTTTGCTCATGGTGAATGGAAAACAAAAAGCAGTTTAGAAAGGTACAAGTATGGTTTGCAGACTGCCAAAAGCAGTATAGAAAGGCACAAGTATGGTCTACAGACTGCTTTCGCTCTGACTTGAAGTTGGTTTATACTTTAAAACATGTTGGAAACAGGCACAAAAGCACCGGATTTTGAGCTTCCGGATCAGAACGGAAACAATGTAAGACTATCGTATTTCAGAGGACAGAAGGTTGTCCTGTATTTCTATCCCAAGGACATGACATCAGGGTGCACCAAGCAGGCATGCGGGTTCTCCGAGCTGTATCCTCATTTCAAGGAGAAGGGTGCAGTTGTCTTAGGCGTAAGCAAGGACAGCGTGGCCTCGCACAAGAAATTCGAAGAGAAGTACGGACTTCCGTTTATTCTTCTGTCGGATACCACTCTTGAGGTCATCAAGGCCTATGATGTGTGGAAGGAAAAGAACAACTACGGGAAGATCTCAATGGGCGTTGTCAGAACCACATATCTTATTGACGAAAACGGCCTGATTGTCCGCGCACTGGGCAAGGTCAACGCCACAGATAATCCTGCCCAGATGCTGTCTCTGGTATGAAAATGAAAAGCTGCTGAGCCCAAAACCGGTACGAATTTAGGTAAAATTATCACTTGCCGATTCTTGTAATCAAACTGATAATGGTATTAGTTAGAACTGAGGAATCTTTATTTTGGGTTTAAGCGCAATTTATGTCTGTAACGATGTTGGAGTAGTTCTCCTTGCCATGCTGTGGTATACATCCAGGGCAAAGCTGGTCAGACGGCATGCCGAGGATCGTATCTACGCATTTCTCGTCTTTGGGGTAATGATAGCCTGTTTTATGGAGGCCTTCTCATATACCATAGACGGAAAGCTGTTTTACGGTGCAAAACTTCTGAACTACATTGCCAACACCTATCTGTACTCGGTGAATCTCCTTCTTCCTTTCTGTGTTCTGGTTTATGTGGACCTGGGGCTTTACGGAGATACAGGCAGAATCTGGAAGAAGTTCAAACCTCAGATTATTATCGGTATCTTCATGTTCCTGATGAACATAGTCAATTTCTTTGTCCCGATTTCCTATGTCATCACGGACCAGAATGTCTATGAGAGAAGGCCCTTCAGCTACGTCTATTACTTTGTGATTCTCTACTACTGCATCTCGGCGATTGTGGTCAAACGCCGCTATGAGAAGGAAAACGGTGCCAAGTCGTTCTTCAACATCGGCATGTTCCTGGCTCCGATACTCCTTGGTGCGGGACTTCAGTTCATGTTCTACGGCCTCTCATTGGCATGGCTTTCCGCAGCCGTCGGTCTTGTGGGACTGTTTATGATGCAGCAGAACGAGATGGCTTATGTGGATACCCTTACAGACACCTACAACCGTCAATACATGAATGTCATCCTTGAGTCATGGATCAGAAAAGGCAAGAGCTTTATCGGCGCCATGTTGGACATGGACGGCTTCAAGCAGATAAACGATAACTACGGGCACTCGGAAGGGGATAACGCCCTGAAGACCATGGCGGACATTCTGAAGAAAGCAAGAAAGAACCACGAGATTGTCTTCCGCTTTGCAGGCGATGAGTTCATCGTACTGAAGCTTGTCTCATACTCGGATGACCTTGATGCCTACATCAAGGAAGTCAATAATCAGCTGGAGATATTCAACAACACCGCAAATCTGTACAAGATGGGAATCTCATACGGAATCAGCCATTTCGATCACGGAAACATAGACTCGTTCATGAGAGATCTGGATACCAAAATGTATGAGATGAAGGCCGCCCATCACGGAAAGTCTGTCTAAGTCACTGATTGAAGTGCTTTGCCAAAGTATTCGATACCTTCTCGGCCACGTTGTCCTTAACTCTGCCAAAGACATCCGTTGCCGCACTTAGGACCTCGCTGCTGCTTGCCTTGATGAGCTTGACCAGAAACGAGCGGAACATCTTTTTGTTCTTGGCATCCATGCTGTTCATTTTGGAAAACAATGCCCGAAGATCTGATTTTGAAAAGTCATCGAAATACTTTACCCCCGACTCCTCAATTACCGAGAACACCGTCTCCACAAACGTCTTGCGCTCTTCAAAGGACAGGTCTGCCATCCACTGCTTGAATGCGGCGTCCATGGATCTGCTTGAAAGATTTCTTTTCTCCTGTCTGACAAAGGCTCGGCCTTCAATCTTCCAGTAGAACGCATAATGCTGCATGATTCCCGCATTCAGGCTGGAAACAACAACATAGTCGTCCATGTGTTGAAGAAGCATGCCCACAATTGAAGATCCCGGTATGTAGGAATGTATGCGGTCCTTGATATCATTGAAATTCTCGGTCGTCTTTATGTCAAAGCAGAATCCTGGCCCGTCAAAGTTATATACATCCGTGATTCTGGGGACTATGCTCTTGTGGCATTTCGAGGCGGCGTAGATTGCAAGATTTCCGCCCTTTGAATGGCCTGTCACGATAAGGGGCCTGTTGCTTCTTCGCATGTTCAGGTATTTCAGGGCTAGCTTCTGGGAGGGGATTCTGAGACTGTAGCTTGTCATACAGTCTTCCTTCCAGCCCGCAACCGAGGTGTCCGTGCCCCTGAATGAGATGACCTCCACACCTGTGTCCAGGATATACGAGGTCACTGAGAACTGAATGCCGTTTATATGGTCGTTGACGGTTTTAAAGCCTCCGATTCTGACGCCCTTGAAGCGCTTTTTATCGGAAACCTGCTTGAGCATCCACGCTCCTGTGGCTGTGGAGACAAGCTTTCCGAGTTTTTCGGGCTTTTTTATTTCACCAAGGCTCTCTTCGGTTTTCTTCACAAGGCTCTTCAGAGTCATCCTGCGGCAGTCTATGCCGTGCTCTGCCAGATTCTCGATCTCAAAGTAGGAAAGCCAGGTGAACACAAGGGCATCGACCTCGCAGAAGGGCTGGTCTTTGAACAGAGAGTCCGAGCATTCGTCTATGTAACCGAAAACGTTGTTCATAACTGTTGCATAAGCATTTTCGCACTTAGTCAGAGAAAATGGAATAGGCGGTTCGGACTTCAGAAACTCTCTTGATTACAGTAAAAATTCCATTTTTTGTCGATTTTACTGCAAAATACCATAAAAAACATCAAAAATAGATTTTTTACTGTAAATTCTCGCACGACCCAGGGTGTTATTAGATCAATGGAAAATGTGATAAGATGACTCATGCGCTTTTTGGGAAATATTCTTTGGTTTTTGCTCGGAGGTCTTCTCAGTGCAATGGGCTGGTGCATAGCAGGCCTTATCTGGTGCGTCACTATAGTAGGAATTCCGATAGGGCTTCAGTGCTTTAAGCTTGCGACTCTTTCACTGTTTCCTTTCGGATGTGAAGTCTACTACGAGGGCGGAGCGGTTTCCTTAATCGTGAACATCCTTTGGTTCTTCATAAGCGGCATTGAGCTGGCCATCTGCAACTTCGTCTGGGGATGTATTCTCTGCGCAACCGTAATCGGAATCCCATTCGGCCTTCAGTTCTTCAAAATCGCCAAGCTTGCACTGGCACCGTTCGGTGCTCAGATTCGATCAATCTGAGATTGTTTTCTCAAATTGAGAAAGCAGGGCCTCGAACTTTTTCATTGCAGCTTCAACAGGAGCCTGAGTGGACATGTCCACACCTGCGCCCTTAAGACTCTGAATCGGGAACTTCGAGCCGCCTGATTTGAGGAAACTCAGATAGTCATCAAGCTCTCTCCAGCCGCCGTTTAAGACGCGCTGAGACAGGGCGATAGCCGCAGAGATTCCTGTGGCGTATTTGTACACATAGTAGGCATTGTAGAAGTGGGGGATTCTCAGACCCTCAAGGTCGGAGTTCTCTTCAAGAACCATCTCTGGTCCGAAGTAGGCTTCAAGCAAGTCCCTGTAAGTCTTTCTCAATGTCGAGGCCGTCAGAATCTGGCCCTGTTCCTGCTGTGTGTGACACAGAAGCTCAAACTCAGCGAACATGGTCTGGCGGAAAAGGGTGGCGATCATGTCATCGATCTGCTTTGCGATGATGTATGTTTTCATCTCGTCGCTTTCAGCGTTGTCTGTCAGGTATTTTGCAACCAGCTGCTCGTTGAATGTGGAAGCGACCTCGGCCTCGAAAATGGTGTAGTCATAGCACAGAAACGGGTTGTTGCGTTTGGAGTAGTAGCTGTGCATGCTGTGCCCGCATTCGTGAGCCAGAGTGAAGACATCGCCCAGAACATCTTCCTTGTAGTTGAGAAGAATGTACGGAGCTCCGA
>JAGBRG010000211.1 GCA_017632495.1 Spirochaetales bacterium | reverse complement strand
CATGAAATAAGTTGGAGTTTTTCCAACTTCATGCAGAGAATAGCACAAAAAGATGGAGGCCCAGACAGCAGAAAACCGTCGTGGGCCCAGAAATGTTCAAAGTTGTTTTATTTGCGGCGCATTGCGTCCTGAATGGAAGTATCGACCTCTACGTTGAGAGGCACCGGGCAGCTTCCGACATTCCAGATCTGACTTGCGTACTCTCTGATTGTTCTGTCTGAGGAGAACTTGCCGCTTGATGCGACATTGATGATGGCCTTTCTGTTGAAGGTGGCAAAATCATCTCTGTACAGATCGAGTGCCTCCTGATGCCTGTCTGCATACATGCGAAGATCTGCGAAGATGAAGAATCTGTCTCCTCTGTCGAAGATGTCTCCGAAAAGCTGCCTGAATACATCGGGCTCGTCGATATTGAAGTAGCCGGACTTGATCAGCTCAACGGCGGATCTGATTTCTTCATCCGCATTGATGAAGTCGTAGGGATTGTAATGTCCCTTGAGAGCTGAGATCTGGTCCTCTGTGTGACCGAAGATGAACACGTTCTCGTCTCCGGCTTCCTGTGCAATTTCCACGTTGGCTCCGTCCAGAGTTCCGATTGTGAGGGCACCGTTTAACATGAACTTCATGTTTCCTGTTCCGGAAGCCTCAAGACCTGCGGTTGAAATCTGCTCGCTGAGGTTTGTGGCGGGAATGACAACTTCTGCCATTGAGACTCTGTAGTTCGGCATGAAGAAGACCTGAAGCTTCTTGTTGACGCTCTTATCGGCATTGATCATCGCTGCCATGTTGTTGATGAACTTGATTGAAAGCTTGGCGTTGACATAGCCCGGGGCGCTCTTTCCTCCGAAAAGGAATGTTGTCGGCGGGAATGCATCATAGAAGGCCTTGTCGTTCTTGAGTCTCTGGTAAATCAGAACAATGTCAAAGGCGTTCAGAAGCTGGCGCTTGTATTCATGGATTCTCTTTACCTGGACATCGAAGACAGAATTGGGATTCAGGATGATTCCGCAGTCCTTTTTGAGGAATTCGGCGGTCTTCTTCTTGTTCTCTGCCTTGATCTTGGCAAACTTCTCTGCAAATGCGGCATCGTCTGCAAAGGGCTTGAGGTTTGCCAGTTTGTCGGCGTTTGTAATCCAATCGGTTCCGATTGCATCGGAAATCAGAGAAGCCAGTTTGGGGTTGGCTGAAAGGAGCCAGCGTCTGGGAGTGATTCCGTTTGTCTTGTTCTGGAACTTCTCCGGGTAGATCTTGTTGAACTCGGGGAACATCTGATTCTTCAGAAGGTCAGTGTGAAGCTGTGCAACTCCGTTGACGGCGTGGCTTCCGATTATGGCAAGGTTGGCCATTCTGACGTTCTTGGGAGAGGATTCCTCGATGATGCTGACCTTGGCGGCAGCCTTGGGATCCATCGGGAAGTATGTCATTGCATAGCGCATGAATCTTGCATTGATTTCGAAGATTATCTGCATGTGGCGCGGCAGAATCTCCTGAAGCATCGGGACTGTCCACTTCTCAAGTGCCTCAGGCATGAGGGTGTGGTTTGTGTAGCCCATGCAGTGTGTTGTGATTTCCCAGGCCTGATCCCAGTCCAGATTCTCCTGGTCAATGAGGATTCTCCTCAGCTCCGCGCGTGCCATGGAGGGGTGGGTGTCATGGAGCTGGAGGGCTGCAAAGTCGGGAAGCTCTCTGAGGTTGTTGCTCTGGAGCTTGAATCTTCTGATTATGTCGGCAAGAGAGCATGCGACGAAGAAGTACTGCTGCTTGAGCCTCAGGACCTTTCCCATGTACTGGGTGTCGTTGGGATACAGAACCTGGCTGATGTTCTCTGCGGTGACCTTCTGGCGTACGGCCTTTGTGTAGTCTCCGCCGTTGAACTCTGCGAAGCTGAACTCCTCAAGAGCCTTGGCGCTCCAAAGTCTGAGTGTGTTGACTGTCTTTCCGCCGTAGCCGATGATCGGGGTGTCGTAGGCCATTCCTATGACCTTGTCGGTATCAACCCATTTGTAGTTGTCCCTGCCGTTTTCGTGGATGACTTCGACTCTTCCGCCGAAGTTGACCGTGAATCTCAGATCGGGTCTGGCAATCTCCCACGGATTTCCGTCTCTGAGCCAGTTGTCGGGCTGCTCAAGCTGAAAGCCGTCCTTTATCTGCTGGCGGAAGATTCCGTAGTTGTATCTGATTCCGTAACCGAATGAGGGAATCTCAAGCGTGGCCATTGAATCAAGAAAACATGCGGCAAGTCTTCCAAGGCCTCCGTTTCCGAGTCCGGCATCGGGCTCGACCTCGGCAAGCTCCTCATAGGTGTAGCCCAGCTCCTTGAGTGCCTTTGCCACCTCGTCGGTGAGGCCCATGTTGGTGATGTTGTTGGTCATTGCACGGCCCATGAGGAACTCGAGGGAGAGGTAGTAGACGCGTTTGACGTTTTCTGCCTGGTGGGTCTTTCTGGAGATGTCCCACTGGTGGATGATTCTGTCACGGATGGAGTAGGCAAGTGCGTCGTAGCGTCCCTGCATGGAAGCATGGAACACATCGGCGTCCTGAGTATATTTGAGGTGCTCTGCAAAATCGTGCTTGATAGCGTTTGCAGAGTGAGAGATTCTTGTGTTTTCGTTGTTAATTGTTTTTTTAGTGGCCATTTGCCGATCCTTGGTTTTTCTCAAAAAATATGTTTTCGTTATTTCTAAAAATAAAAGAAATTAGCAATAACGATGGCGAGTATATCAGAAAAAAGTAGGCCTATTCAATAACTGTTGACTACTCTTTTATTTTAATAATAGAGTGAAACCATGAGGAAAGTTTTCATCACCGGCCACAGAAATCCGGATATGGACAGCATCTGTTCAGCATATGCCTATTCAAGGCTCAAGAGCATTCTTGATCCGTCAAATGAATATGTTCCCGTCAGGTGCGGGCATCTGTCGGAAAGCCTCAAGCTCCAGCTGGACTCAATCGGCTTTGTGCCTCAGCCTTACATGCATGATGTTCACCCCAAGGTGTCCGATGTGATGCTCAGACCTGATGTGGTGGTGGATGCAGACTCTCCGATCTACAACCTTGTGAACGTCTACAGCATGAACCAGCCGTCTGTTGTCCCCGTGATGCAGGGTTCTTCCTTCTACGGGCTTCTGAGTGTGGATGACATAACACGCTGGTTTCTGAAAGACAACTCTGTGAACATCCCCGTCTATGATCTTCCGGTTCGCAACATAGCATCGATTATTCCCGGCCGTACGATCTGCCGCGGTAAAAACGAGGTTGTCAACGCAAGTCTTCTTGCAGGTGCGGCGGCGTTTGAGGATTTCAAGTCCATCATCAGACCCAACACCCAGAGCGTCCTTGTCATGGGATGCCGCAAAGACCGCATCGAGTACGCCATGCAGATGAACGTCCCGGGCATTGTGATAACCACATCAGAAAGCGCCGGCGACATTGATTTTTCCTCATATGAGGGCTTTGTTTACCTGACATCACTTGGCACGGCCGAGACCCTCAGGCGCCTGAGGATGGCAGCCTGTGTCAAAAGCATCATGGGAAAGCAGGGTAAAAGACTTCAGGTAAGCGACCTTTTCGACGATGCCAAGGAAATGCTTGCCTCTTCATCTCTGAGAGGTCTTCCTGTCTTTGACGGAGAAGAGTTCAAGGGCTTTGTCACAAGACGATGCTTTCTCAAAAAACCGCAGTACGATGTGATTCTTGTGGACCACAATGAGGCGAACCAAAGCATCCGCGGCATTGAAGAGGCCAACATCGTTGAGATTATAGACCACCACAGAATCGATGCCCCCAAGACGGATACTCCGATTCTTCTGGATGTCGAGCCTCTGGGAAGTACCTGCACAATCGTTCATCAGCAGTATCTGAGAAACGGCCTTATTCCCGATGCCCTTACGGCCAAGGTCCTTCTTACCGGCATAGTGTGTGACACGCTTATTCTCAAGTCTCCCACAACCACGGCTGTGGACATTTCAAGTGCCAACCAGCTTGCCTCAATGTGCGGCATAGCTGACCTTATGGAGTTCGGAAAGGAGCTGTTCAGCCACAGCGAGTCGCTTTCAGTTCGCGATCCGCAGACTGTGATCAAGGCCGATTTCAAGACATACAACGAAGGCGGAGTTGCCATAGGAGTAGGCCAGTGCGAGGTTCCGTTCCTCACGGATCTGGAAGAATACAAGGAAAAATACCTCAAGGCACTGAAGGATCTTGCCAAGGCCGAGGCCCTGTCCTGGGCAATGCTCATGGTCACCGATGTCATGAAGGGAGACAGCATACTTCTTACCAGTCCGTCGAAGTACGAGAAGAAGCTTTCCTACACGCAGCTTTCCGACCATGTTTACGACATGCCTGACGTGCTTTCCAGAAAGAAACAGCTGCTTCCTGAAATCCTTCACGCCGTGAGCTGAAAAGCCAGCTAAATTGTTCTTTGGTAGGTTATTGACAAACACGTTTCCTTTTTGCTAAGTTACATTCTGCACGTTTTTCGTACTACTACTATGCCCTTGTAGCTCAGTCGGTAGAGCACCACCATGGTAAGGTGGGGGTCAGCGGTTCAAATCCGCTCGGGGGCTTAAGGGCATCTGAAACGTGTTTAAAAATCGGAGATTATCGGCTTTGGCCGTAAGGAGATACAGATATGGCAGACAAGAAAAAGAGCCCTGTTGAAAAGATCGCTCTCCAGTGCACAGAGTGCAAGAGAAAGAACTACACAACAGAGAAGAACCGCCGTAACAGTCCGAACAAGCTTGAACTGATGAAGTATTGCCCGTTCGAAAGAAAGCACACACTGCATCGCGAAACAAAGGTAAAGTAAGCCGCAAGGCTTGATAAATAGAGGAATATAGGCCAGTAGCTCCAACGGTTAGAGCACTGGTCTCCAAAACCGGGTGTTGGGGGTTCGAATCCCTCCTGGCCTGTAGAAACCTCTGTTTGGGAGAATGAGATGAAGAAGTTTTTCAGATATCTTAAGGAATGTCGTCTCGAGATGAAGAAGGTCGCATGGCCCAACAGAGCCACCATCCTCTCATCAACGAAGATCGTTCTTATCACAACCATCATCTTCGCCATCCTTCTTGGCCTTGTTGATTTCCTCCTCCTGAGGTTCATTTACCTCATTTTCTAAGGAAGGCAACTATGGCAAGAGGCTGGTATACAGTTCACACCTACTCAGGCTATGAGCAGAAGATCGAGAAGCTCATCCGCAGAATGATGGAGACGGATTCGAATTTCGCATCTGTCTGTCTTGACGTCAAGGTTCCGTTTGAGACCGTAATCGAGTCAAAGGACGGGGTCCGCAAAGAGGTCAAGCACAAGGTTCTTCCGGGCTACATTCTCGTAGAGCTGGATCTTCCTGAGGATGACTCCTGGAAGGGATATTGTTCCCAGATCAAGCGCATCCAGGGTGTAACCGGTTTCCTTGCCGCTTCAAGGTCATCAAAGCCGATTCCGCTTTCAAAGGATGAGATGAACAACATCCTCCAGAAGACAGGCGAGATCAAGGCGGAGAAGGCCTTCAGGCCCAAGCAGAGTTTCAATGTGGGCGAGACCGTCAAAGTCACAGAGGGTCCGTTCTCAGGTTTCTCCGGTGTCATTGAAGAGATCAATTCAGAGAAGAGCCGCATCAAGGTCTCAGTCGAGATCTTCGGTCGCCCGACTCCTGTTGAGATTGAGTTCTCCCAGGTGGAGAAGCTCTGAAGACACCGCCGCCCAGGTACCGGATGTTGCCTGGCGGAGAAGTTTACATACGTCCGTTTGTATATGAAAAACTCCTCTCCGGAGAAGCGGATGCACTGGTCAGGGCTAAGGCCCGGGCTGCAGAAGGGGACTCGGAAAGGTGGGAGCCTGATCGTACGACAGGCGTTAATACCAGCGTGGAAGTCTGAACACATTCCGCCAACCCAGGCAAGGCTATCCGCGTAAGGAGAGAAATATGGCAAAGAAAAAGGTTGCTGCAATTATCAAGTTGCAGTGTCCGGCCCAGAAGGCTACACCGGCACCACCGATTGGTCCGGCACTTGGCCCACACGGTGTAAGCGCACCTCAGTTTGTCCAGCAGTTCAACGAGAAGACAAGACAGTTTGAAGCTGGTCTGACAATCCCAGTAGTCATTACAGTCTATGCTGACAGATCGTTCTCCTTCATTCTGAAGACTCCTCCAGCAGCCGTTCTGATCAAGAAGGCTTTGGGTCTTGAGACTGCAAGTGGAGTTCCAAACAAGCAGAAGGTCGGCACCCTCACTCAGGCTCAGCTTGAGGAGATTGCCAAGACAAAGATGCCTGATCTGAACGCAAACGACATGGAAGCTGCAAAGCGTATCATCGCCGGAACAGCAAGATCCATGGGAGTGGAGGTAGAGAAATGAAGCACGGCAAGAAGTATCAGGAAGCTGTAAAAAAGTACGACAAGGCAAAGGTCTACACAATTTCTGAAGCTGCCGGTCTGATCAAAGAGCTTTCATTCGCAAAGTTCGATGAGACAGTTGAGCTTCATATCAAGCTTTTGCTCAAGAAGAGCCAGAGTGTCAGAGACACCGTCGTTCTGCCGAACCAGTTCTCAGCAGAGAAGAAGATCCTCGTATTCGCAAAGGGAGACAAGGCTCAGGAAGCTTTGGATGCCGGAGCAGCATATGTCGGTGACAACGATCTGATTGAGAAGATCCGCGGCGGATGGATGGATTTCGATGTAGCAGTCGCAACACCCGACATGATGAAGGATGTCGGTCGTCTCGGTCCTATCCTTGGTAGAAGAGGCCTCATGCCGAACCCCAAGACACAGACCGTCACAATGGATATCAAGGGCGCTCTTGCAGAACTCCGCAAGGGAAGAACTGAGTTCCGTTCAGACAAGACCGGTGTTGTTCACATGGCAATCGGAAAGGTCTCCATGGATGCAGACAAGATTGCTGAGAACGCAACAGTCGCAGTCAAAGAGATCTTCAGAAGGAAGCCTGCCGATGCAAAGGGAGACTTCGTTGTCAGTACAGCTCTTGCTTCAACCATGGGCCCCGGCATCATGGTCGATACCAAGGAACTGATGTAAGGAAGAGGTGAGATATGGAATATCAGACAAAAGTGAACGCAACAAAGAAAGCTGCTGTCAAACAGCTCAAGGATGAGTTCGGTCAGTACTCCGGTTTCATCTTCGCAGACTATCGTGGTCTTACAGTTGAACAGCTTTCTGATCTGCGCAAGCAGCTCAGAGCCAAAGACTCAGTCTGCCGTATTGTCAAGAACCGCTATGCAAAGATTGCAATGAAGGAGCTCGGACACGACGGTGTTGACAATGACCTGGTAGGACCTACAGCAGTCATCCTCGCAAGAGGTGATGAGCAGAGCGCAATCGCAAAGATCGTCGTTGAGGCTCAGAAGGGTACAGAGAACAAGCTCCAGGTCCGCGGTGGATTCCTGGACGGCAGGGTCTTCGATGCTGCACAGGTTGAGGCTTTCTCAAAGCTTCCTGGCAGACTCGAGCTCATCAGCCACTTGATGGCTACGATGATGGCACCCGTGCAGAAGGTTGCTGCAACATTGCTCGCTTACAAAGAGAAACTCGAGAGCGGCGCTGCTGCAGAGGCAAAAACAGAATAACAGCGGTCTTAGTCTTCATAGTACCATGCTATGACCGTTAAAATTAGAAAGGAGAAGATAATATGGCTACAAGAGATGAGATTTTAGAGTCTATTGCAAACATGAGCGTGATGGAGGTTGCTGACCTCATCAAGGCTATGGAAGAGAAGTTCGGCGTTACAGCTGCTGCCGCTGCTGTAGCAGTCGCCGCTGGTCCTGCAGCTGCTGCTGAAGAGGCCGAGGAGCAGACAGAGTTCGACGTCATCCTCAAGTCCTTCGATGCTTCAAAGAAGATCGCAGCAATCAAGGCTGTCAGAGAAGTCAGTGCAGAGCTCGGACTCAAGGAAGCCAAAGAGCTTGTTGAGGCTGGTGGAAAGGTCAAGGAGGGAATCTCCAAGGCTGATGCCGCTGCAGTCAAGGCAAAGCTTGAGGAAGCCGGATGCGTCGTCGAGGTTAAGTAATAGACCTTTGAAATGGAACCTCCAGGGCCCGTTTTCGGGCCTCGGAGGGTTTTCTGTCTTTATCAGACGGTATTTTTACAGCAGTTATCAACTGCCTTAGGGGGTACACGATGGTTGCCAAAGGCAAACCCATAAACCGAACCTACATCGGAGCAGACTTCGAAGAAGTATGTCAGCTCCCAGACCTGATTGGAATCCAGAAAGATTCCTACGAGAACTTCCTCCAGAGCAACAAGCTCAGGGCCGGACTTCCTGTAGAAGAGAAGAGCGGACTTGAGGAAGTGTTCAGATCCATATTCCCTATAGACGGTCCAAATGGAGAGATGAGCCTCAGATATGAGTCTTATTCCCTCGATTTCAGCAATATAAAGTCAGAGACCGAGTGCAAGAAGAAGGGACGCACATACAGCGTACCTCTTAAGGCTGTCATCAGCCTGGCCCTCTCTGCCAACGACGAGCTGAGGGAGAAAGAGATCTTCCTCGGTGAGATTCCTCTCATGACAGACAGAGGAACCTTTATCGTCAACGGTGCAGAGCGTGTCGTGGTCAGCCAGATCCACAGGTCTCCTGGTGTCATCTTCACAAACGAGAAGGGCGTCTACTCATCAAGAATCATCCCGTACCGCGGATCTTGGCTCGAGTTCGAGATTGATGAGAAAAAGCGCGTCATCTGTGCGAAGATCGACAGAAAGAAGAGAATCCTGGGAACGTTGTTCCTCAGGGCTATCGGATACGATACTCGTGAGAAGATTATCGCCGCTTTCTATGCCTCAAGGACGGTCGAACTCAACGACCAGACCAAGGAGGAGCTGGACGGCATGTATCCTGCAAAGGATATCTATGCAAAGATCGACGGCAACGACGCCAAGGTCTTCCAGGCAGGAACGGCTCTTAATGCAAACGACCTCGAGCAGCTCATCGCCTTAGGCGTCACATCAATCGATGTTGTTGATATGGACGCCGAGGCATCTCTGCACAGCGACATGGTTCTCAACTGCTTCGGCATTGAGGAGTCCAAGTACACCAACAGCGGAGTTTCCGACGAGCCGACAAAGGACGAGGTCCTGAGCACAATCTACAGCGTCCTCATGCCCGGTGAGATGATCACCACAGAGCGCGGAGAGCGTGAGCTTCCGGAGATGTTCTTCTCCTCAAGACGCTACGACCTGGGAGCAGTCGGACGCTACAAGCTCCACAAGAGATTCAATGCCGGCGACGAGGACGAGGGCTTTGACGAGAACCTCACTGTTCTCACACCGCAGGACATCGTCAACACAATGGCATTCCTCATCAAGGTATTCATCCATGAGGAGAACATCGATGATATCGACCACCTCGGAAACCGTCGTGTCAGATGTGTCGGTGAGCTTCTTCAGCAGCAGCTGAAGGCAGCATTCTCACGCATGGAGAGAATCGCCAAGGATAGAATGAACACCAATCCCGAGGCAGCAAAGCCGCAGGATCTGATTTCAAACAAGCCGATTGTCGCAGCCATCAAGGAGTTCTTCGGTTCATCCCAGTTCTCCCAGTTCATGGACCAGATCAACCCGCTTGCAGAGCTTACTCACAAGAGAAGACTCACAGCATTGGGAAGCGGCGGACTTAACCGTGACCGTGCAGGATTCGAGGTCAGAGACGTTCACTATACCCACTACGGCCGCATGTGTCCTATCGAGACACCTGAAGGTCCGAACATCGGTCTGATTGTATCTCTTGCCAACTACACAAGAATCAACAAGTACGGATTCCTTGAGACCCCGTACAGAAAGGTCAGAGACGGAATCGCAACCAAGGAAGTGAAGTACCTCGATGCATATGACGAGGAGAAGTACTTCATCGCCCAGGCCAACGCAAAGCTCAACAAGGACGGATCTTTCGTAGACAAGGACGTTCCTGTCAGAAACAAGGGCGACTATTCGACACGCCATCCGCAGGACATCAGATACATGGATGTTTCTCCGAAGCAGGTTGTCTCTGTCGCAGCATCCCTTATTCCGTTCCTTGAGCATGACGACGCAAACCGTGCCCTGATGGGATCCAACATGCAGCGTCAGGCAGTTCCTCTTCTCTTCCCGGAGGCTCCGAGAGTCGGTACCGGTATGGAGACAAAGGCCGCCTATGACTCAGGTGTTCTGATCAAGGCAAAGCGCGGCGGAAAGGTCACATACGTCTCATCAACAAGAATTGACATCACAGTAGACCCGTCAGAGTGCGAGATCGAGGGTGAGGTTGATACATATGAAGTCCAGAAGTTCCAGAGAACGAACCAGGATACCTGCTTCACACAGGTTCCTATCGTTTCCAACGGACAGATCGTGCAGAAGGGTACGGTCATCGCCGACGGTCCTGCAACAGACCGCGGAGATCTGGCACTTGGAAGAAACATTCTTGTCGGATTCGTTCCATGGAACGGATACAACTATGAGGATGCTGTTCTGATTTCAGAGCGCGTCATCAAGGAGGATATCTACACATCCATCCACATCCATGAGTTTGTAACCGACATCAGAGAGACAAAGCTCGGACCCGAGAAGCTTACCCGCGACATCCCGAACACCAGCGAGAAGATGCTGGAGATGCTGGACGAAGAGGGTATCGTCAAGATCGGAACAATGGTACATCCGGGCCACATCCTTGTAGGAAAGGTCACACCGAAGAGCGAAAGCGACACAACTCCTGAGTTCAAGCTTCTGAACTCGATCTTCGGAGAGAAGGCCAAGGAAGTCAGAGACACATCCCTTAAGGTTCCACACGGAACAGAGGGTATTGTCATTGACATCCAGCGCCTGAAGAAGAGCGAGACCGACGAGCAGCTTCCGCCGGGAGTCGAGGAGACCATCAAGGTTCTTATCGCAACCAAGAGAAAGCTCCGCCAGGGTGATAAGATGGCCGGTCGTCATGGAAACAAGGGTGTTGTCTCCAGAATTCTTCCTGAAGAGGACATGCCGTTCATGGAAGACGGAACACCGCTCGATGTCTGTCTCAACCCGCTCGGAGTTCCTTCACGAATGAACATCGGACAGCTGATGGAGACCCAGCTCGGCTGGGCTGCCGTAAAGCTGGACGAGTGGTACACATCACCTGTATTCCAGAGCGCAAGCATGGATCAGATAGAGTTCAAGATGAAAGAGGCAGGTCTGCCGGTCACATCCAAGACCACCCTCTACGACGGAAGAACCGGTATCCCGTTCGTGAACCCGGTATTCTGCGGATACATCTACTACCTGAAGCTGCACCACCTTGTCGACGACAAGATGCACGCAAGAAGTACAGGTCCTTATTCACTTGTCACACAGCAGCCTCTCGGAGGAAAGGCCCAGTTCGGTGGTCAGAGACTCGGAGAGATGGAAGTCTGGGCACTTGAGGCATATGGCGCTGCAAACACACTGCAGGAGCTGTTGACCATCAAGAGTGATGACATGAACGGACGTGTGAAGATCTATGAGAGCATCGTCAAGGGCGAGCCTTCATCAAGCGCCGGAATGCCTGAGGCGTTCAACGTTCTGGTTCAGGAGATCAGGGGACTGGCTCTTGATATGAGCGTTTACGATTCAAAGGGCAAGCAGGTTGCATTGACCGAGAGAGATGAAGAGATCATCAACAAGAAGGGTCTTTGATTCGGGGGACTATAGATGAAAGACATACAAGATTTCGATAGTGTAATGATAAAGCTGGCTTCACCGGAGCAGATCAAAGCCTGGTCCTATGGTGAGGTGAAGAAACCTGAAACAATCAACTACAGAACCCTCAGACCTGAGAGGGAGGGTCTCTTCTGCGAGAAGATCTTCGGAACTACCAAGGAGTGGGAGTGCTACTGCGGAAAGTTCAAGTCCATCAGGTATAAGGGCGTTGTCTGCGACCGCTGCGGAGTTGAGGTTACAAACACCAAGGTCCGCCGTGAGAGAATGGGTCACATCACACTCGCTTCTCCGGTCTCACACATCTGGTACTACAGAAGCGTTCCTTCAAGAATGAGCCTTCTTCTGGATATCTCAAAGACTGCTCTTCAGAGCGTTCTCTACTATGAGAAGTACATCGTCATCAACGCCGGTGATACAGATCTGAAGTACAAGCAGCTTCTGACAGAGGAAGAGTACATCAGAGCCCGCGAGCAGTACGGTGATTCCTTCACAGCAATGATGGGTGCCGAGGCAATCAGAATCCTCCTTGCAGACCTTGATCTGAAGGCCCTGAGCGCAGAGCTCGGACAGCAGATGAGGGAGAAGGGAACCAAGTCAGCGGACAAGAGACTCTTAAAGAGAATCGAGGTCGTTGAGAACTTCAAGGACAGCGACAACCGTCCTGAGTGGATGATCCTCACTGTCATCCCCGTCATCCCGCCAGATCTCAGACCTATGGTCCAGCTGGACGGCGGAAGGTTCGCAACCAGTGACCTCAATGACCTTTACAGAAGAGTCATCAACAGAAACAACAGACTTCAGCGCCTGATCAGCCTCCACGCTCCTGACATCATCGTCAGAAACGAGAAGAGAATGCT
>JAGBRG010000210.1 GCA_017632495.1 Spirochaetales bacterium | reverse complement strand
GTCCGACTCATCCGAGGCCCTTTCGTTCACAAAGCTCGCCTATGAGATATCAGAGAAGTTCGACACCCCTGTCATTGTTAAGATGTGCACACGCATAGCTCACTGTCAGAGCATTGTTGAGACATCCGACAGAACTCAGGTTGAAGACAGACCTTATGAGAAGAACATCGCAAAGTACATAATGATGCCTGGTATGGCAAAAAAGAGACACCCTGTTGTAGAGCAGCGTACAGCCGACCTTACAGCCTGGGCGGAAAAGGCTCCGGTCAACAGAGTCGAGAAAGGAAGCGATTCTTCCAAAGGCATCATCACATCATCCACAAGCTATGACTATGTGAAGGAAGTCTGCGGTTCAAGATACCCTGTTTTGAAGCTCGGTATGGTGAATCCCCTTCCGGTTAAGCTTATTCAGGACTTTGCATCTCAGGTTTCAGAGGTAATTGTTGTTGAGGAGCTTGACGGCATAATAGAGGCCCATTGTAACTCAATTGGCGTGAAAGTCAAGGGTAAAGAGCTATTTGGGAACATCGATGAGCTTATGCCGAACAAGGTTGCCCAGAAGCTGGGATTCCCCTATCAGACAGGAGAAAAGCTTGAGGATCAGATTCCCATGCGCCCGCCTGTGATGTGTGCAGGCTGTCCTCACAGAGGTCTTTACTACATTCTCAAGAAGAACAAGCTCACCGTTCTGGGAGATATCGGATGCTACACTCTGGGAGCAACTGCCCCGCTTATGGCAACCGATACAACAATCTGTATGGGAGCTTCCGTTTCAGGCCTTCACGGCTTCAACAAAGCAGGAGCTGCAGGTCTTAAGACTGTTGCTGTCATAGGTGATTCGACCTTCATGCACAGCGGAATCACAGGCCTTGTGAACATAGCCTACAATGAAAGCGCATCCACTGTGATCATCCTGGATAATTCCACAACAGGAATGACAGGCCACCAGCAGAACCCCACCACAGGATTCAACCTCAAAGGCGATCCGTGTACAAAAATCGATCTTGAGGCCCTGTGCCGATCTATCGGAATCAAGCACGTACGCGTAGTAGACCCCTACAACCTCGAAGAGTGTGACAAGGCAATCAAAGAGGAAGTGGGAAGAAAGGAGCCGTCTGTCATAATCTCAAGACGCCCCTGCGCTCTTTTAAAGACTGTAAAGCATCCGGGACCCATCAGCGTGGACAGCTCAAAGTGCATAGGATGCAAGGCATGCATGAACATCGGATGTCCTGCAATCAGCATCGTAGACAAGAAGGCCGTAATTGATGCCACCCAGTGCGTCGGATGCGGAGTCTGCAGCCAGCTGTGCAGACAGAATGCCATCTCAAAGGAGGCCTGAAATGACCGGAAACATCATGATTGTAGGAGTCGGCGGACAGGGAACCCTTCTTGCCAGCAAGCTTTTGGGAAAGCTCTTTCTTGAAAAAGGCCTTGATGTGAAGGTCAGCGAGGTCCACGGCATGAGCCAGAGAGGCGGAAGCGTCGTCACATACGTAAGATACGGTGAGAAGGTCTTCTCCCCTGTCATTGACAAGGGTCAGGCTGACATAATCATCTCTTTTGAGATTCTGGAAGCCGCACGCTATGTGGATTATTTGAAAAAAGGCGGACTTCTTATCACCAACACCCAGCAGATCAACCCCATGCCTGTCATAACAGGTGCGGCCAGCTATCCTGAGAATCTTGAGGAAAAGCTTTCCAAGCTTGATATAAAGCTCGAGTGCTTCGACGCCCTTTCTCTTGCAAAGAAGGCAGGCTCTACAAAAGCTGTGAACCTTGCCCTTCTGGGAAAGCTTTCAAAGCACTTTGACTTTACACAGGAGCAGTGGCTTACAGCCATTGAGACAAGCGTCCCTTCAAAGTTCCTGGAGATGAACAAGAAGGCCTTCCTACTTGGAAGAGATTCATAATAACGATATTATACTCAGGGGAAGGGATTACGGAGGTTTTCATATGAAAGAAATGAGCAGAAGAAATCAGTACTTCACTGATTCGGTCATCAGAAGAATGACCCGTATCGCCATTGCAAACAATGCCATAAATCTGGCTCAGGGTTTTCCTGATTTCGATCCTCCCAAGGCAATGACAGACCGCCTGGCAGAGGTGGCCAAGGAAGGTCCTCACCAGTACTCCATCACAATGGGAGCCCCGAACTTCCGCCGTGCCCTTGCAAAGAAGGCAGGACGCTTCATGGGCCGCACCCTGGATCCTGAAACCGACATGGTTGTCACAATCGGTTCCACAGAGGCCATGGTGGACACACTCTTTGCCCTGACAAACCCCGGTGACAAAATCATCATGTTCTCACCGTATTTTGAGAACTACCACGCACAGACCATCATGGCCGACTGCGAGCCGATCTTTGTCCCGCTTGTTCCGCCTGTATTCAACTTTGACCCTCAGGTTCTTGAGGATGCCTTCAAGCAGCCCAACGTAAAGGCCATCCTGATCTGCAATCCCTCAAACCCCAGCGGAAAAGTCTTCACCAGAGAGGAGCTTTCCTTCATTGCAGGTCTTTGCATCAAGTACGATGTCTATGCCATCATGGACGAGGTCTACGAGCACATCGTCTACGGAGACAACAAGCACATCTACATGAACAGCATCCCCGGAATGTGGGAGCGCACAGTAAGCTGCTCAAGCCTTTCCAAGACCTATTCGGTAACAGGATGGAGACTCGGCTATGCCATAGCTCCCCAGAACATCATGGAAAGAATCAAGCAGTATCATGACTTCAACGCTGTAGGAGCCGCCTCCCCCCTGATGGAAGCTGCTATTGTGGGCCTTGAGTTCCCTGACAGCTACTACAAGGAGTTCGGTGACCACTACGCCCATATGAAGAAGATTTTCACAGACGGTCTTACAAGCATCGGAATCCCCTACACAGATCCGCAGGGAGCATACTTTGTGCTTGCAAACATCGGCCCGTACCTCAAGAAGGGCCAGAGCGATGTTGACTTCTGCGTCAAGATGACGGAAAAGGTCGGAGTTGCCGCAGTTCCGGGATCCAGTTTCTTCAGAGAGAATGTCAATGACATCGTAAGGCTTCATTTTGCCAAGAAGGATGAGACCTTGTACGAAGCTCTGAACCGCCTCGCCGATATCAAGAAGAAGATGTGCTGAGTAATCAGCCCAGTTATAAAAAAAATTAAAACCGGGCTGATTTTGTCAGCCCGGTTAGCTTTTTTTTGCGAGATAGACTGACAATAAAATCAGATTCTGGCGACGCCTGTCTTTCTTGCAGCCTCGGCAACAGCCTTTGCAACAGCAGGTGCTACGCGCGGATCAAATGCCTTTGGGATGATGTAGTCTGCACTAAGCTCCTTGTCGCTTACAAGGGCGGCAAGAGCCTCAGCGGCTGCAACCTTCATCTCTTCATTGATCTCAGAAGCTCTGACATCGAATGTTCCTCTGAAGATTCCAGGGAAGGCCAGAACGTTGTTGATCTGGTTCGGATAGTCGCTTCTGCCGGTTGATATAACCTTTGCTCCGCCTGCCTTGGCATCATCCGGGAAGATTTCCGGTGTGGGGTTGGCACATGCGAAGATGATGGCATCCTTGTTCATGGTCTTTACCATCTCTGTTGTAACCTGTCCCGGAGCTGAGACTCCGATAAACACATCGGCACCTACCAGCATGTCTGCAAGACTTCCCTTCTTATGACCGAGGTTTGTCTTCTCTGCCATCTCTTCCTTGATCCAGTTGAGACCGTCTCTGCCCTTGTAGATGGCGCCCTTTCTGTCGCACATTGTGATATCCTTAAATCCTGCGGACAGAAGAAGCTTTACAATTGCAATTGCAGCGGCACCTGCACCGGAAGTGACAATCTTCACATCCTCTTTCTTCTTTCCAACAACCTTCAGGGCGTTTGAAAGTCCTGCAAGGGTAATCACTGCGGTTCCGTGCTGGTCATCGTGGAAGATTGGAATGTCACACTTTTCCTTGAGCTTCTGCTCAATCTCAAAGCATCTGGGCGCTGAGATATCCTCGAGGTTTATTCCTCCGAAGGAACCTGAGATGTTGTAGACTGTGTTCACAAACTCGTCCACATCCTTGGTTCTGACACAAAGAGGGAATGCATCGACATTTCCGAAGGACTTGAAAAGAACGCACTTTCCTTCCATGACAGGCATTCCTGCCTCAGGACCGATATCACCAAGACCTAAAACCGCACTTCCGTCTGTGATGACAGCGCACAGATTCCAGCGTCTTGTAAGCTCATAGCTCTTGTTGATATCCTTCTGGATCTCAAGACAGGGCTGTGCGACACCGGGAGTATAAGCCAGGGAGAGATCCTGGGAACTCTTTACAGGAACGGTTGAGATGACCTCGATCTTACCCTTCCATTCTGCATGCTTTTTAAGTGATTCCTTTGCGTAATCCATGTTTAACCTCATTGTTTTTTATTCATTCTGGCCCAGACCTGAAGGACCGCTGACTGGGTCTTTCCGTCCGGAACCTTTCCATCCAAAATCATGGTGACGAACTTCTTTATGTCCATCATCTCAACATTTATGCTCTCATCATAATCAAGCTCGCGCTTTCCGAAGCTCAGGCCCGTGGCCCAGTAAAGGTGAATAACCTCGGTTGAATAGGCACATGTGGGATAGAACGGTCCGAGGTACTCATAATGCTCTGCCTCTATTCCCGTCTCCTCACGAAGCTCGCGCTTTGCTGCCTCCAGATGGTCCTCATCGGCATAATCCAGCTTTCCTGCGGGGATTTCCAGAAGCTCTGCCATGAACGGATAGCGGAACTGATGCTCAACTGCGATGCGGCCCTTATCATCCATGGCCACAACGGCAACGGCTCCGAGGTGCTTTATGTACTCTCTTGTGCTTTTATGACCGTTGGGAAGGATGATATTGTCCTTATAGACGTGAAGAAGACGGCCGTCGAATACCTGCGTCGAATCGACCTGTTTTTCTGCCAATGGCATGTTCTCAAATATCCTGTCCATGGAGAAAACTCTATCCCTAAATCGCCTTTCTATCAAGCTAATCTATTTTACTTCCCAGTAGCCGCTTTTTTTACTGCCCTTACGCTCCAGAAGGTCTTTATCCTTCAGATTTTTTATTATCTGGTTGATTCTGGGAATACTCAGGTTACAGCGGTCTGCTATCTGATCTGTCTTATACAACGGATGTTCAGAGACAACCATCAGGACCTTCTCCTCGGAGCTGCTGAGCATACTGTAATCAACTGTTTTGGATACAAGCTCAAAAGCAAACGGGATTGTCACCGTGATATGGTTATCTCCCAGATCAAAGGCCTCTTTGCCGTACTTTGAGACTATCAGAGGGACCCCATGACCTGTCTGTTCAACGTAATTGAGCTGTCCCATTATCTTCTGGAGCATCAGATTCACAGGATGGCTTATTCCGGCATAGAACTCATCGGGAGTATAATCCACCGGAAGACCTCCGGTTGAGACTACCTCGATTCTGTCATCATAGATGTATACTGCAGGAGGAATCATTTTTGACCATCTGTTGTGAAGGCATGCATTAGTCCAGGCTTCATTGAAGCAGGCCATGTCAAAGAGTTTGTTTTCTTTTCTCTCTAGACCATGCCCCAGCACCACTTTTGTCTCATTAAGCGACTCAACGAACGTATAAACTTGCTTCATGGCCAAAAGCATGCATTTGTAGCCGTATTCGTTTCTGAAAAGCATTTGCTCTTTGTTTTTGCCTGAAAATCTTACGACTTTGATGGAACAGTTGTTGAAGTCTGATAAAATCTCGGCCAGACAGTTGTATCTGCCGTCCTTTGTCAGAAGGCCCATATTCTTTGCAAATGTCGAATCATCAATTGAAAGACCGTTGGCGATATATAGTTGTTTAAGCTGGGTGAATCTGAGATGCTGGTCAAAGCTCTCCATGTTTGTAATCAGTTCTATTGTATTTCGGAAAAGAAGATCCTTAAGCTGTTCGGGTTCTATCCTTCTGTTCTCATCTCCTGATCTAATCAGATACTCCCCTCTTGCCGCATATGGTTTGTTATTACCCTCAACCTCTACTATGATTATGGTCTTTTCATCCCTCTGCTCTACAAGAATCCTGGGGACTACGGTAGGTTTGATTTGGTTGGCAATCTCTCTGGATATCTCTGTTATTGTCCTATTACCTAACGAAATACCACAGACAGAGCCATTGTCCCTTATGCCGAAGAAAACCCTGCCTCTGCCGTTCTTGTTCAGCATGGCTACCATTGATTCAATTGCACGGTTGAGTTGAGCTGTGGATTCTTTGAATTCCTCAAATTCACTTTCATGCGGCATAGACTTCTCCTGAATGGCATGCGAAATTTTATTCTATAGTTATTATATAGTTTATTCTATACCGAATCAAGTAAAATCTATAGTTCTTCTGTACTGCCGTCACTGTTCCAGATGGGGCCTGTGCTTGAGTCTCTGAGATAGAAGAGAATGCCCTGACATGGTTTTTTGAAGATATCCTCTGCAACCTTGATGTAGGAAAGAACCTGGGCTTTGTGGACATCAGGATCCTTTATTGTATCTGTCTTGTAGTCCACGACAAGGTTTTCCTTTTCCCCGAAGACAAGAAGGTCTATCACACCTTCCAAAGCCACTTCGCCCTTTTCATCTGCTGTTGTGTAGAACCTCAGTTCCTGCTCTGTCTTGTGGTTTTCTATCTTGTCTTTATAGAAACTGCTATCCAGAAAGCCTTTGGCAAAAGAGTGTGCGGTCTTTAAGAGCTTTTCATTGTCCGAACTGTTTTCACACAGAGTGCACGTAACATCATTTGCATTTCCATACTTCATGATGTGCTCCAGAATCTCATGACACAGGGTTCCGAACTTATCCTGAAGGCTGTATTTCATAATAAGACCATCTACCTCGGTGGTTTTGAGCTGCTGTGCGCTGTTATTTACTTCGTAAGGCTTTCTTCCTAACTGCTCAAGTTCCGTCACAGAAATATGGTTTTCCTTTGTGTTGAATTCTTTAAAATCAGACGGGATAGCAATTTGCATTGTAGCATTGCTCTGGCTTCCCGCGACCCTTGAAGTATCTGACACATCCTCCACTATTACATCGGGATTCTGACATTTAAGGTTGGGATAATCCATTCCGATGGCATCTGAATACCACTGCATGACATCCGCCATGCTGTAGTTATCGTCCTTCCGGGTGTAGGAACCTATCAGAATCAGATGGTCTTTAGCTCGTGTCATGGCAACATACATTATGCGCTTGAGCTCTGCTTTATCGCGTTCCTTACGGTCCTCATCGAGAATCTTCTGAAGAAACTTGTTCTCGGAAGCAACAAGATTACCGCCGTATTCAAAGACGAAGTCGGCCTTGTCAGACTGGCCCTTTCCCCCTATTCCTGCGAAGATCACAACCTTGAACTCAAGACCCTTGGACTTGTGGACAGTCATTATCTGAACACCCGATTTGCTGCTGTGAAGGACCGTTGTCTCTGTAAGCTTCGATGCAGTTCCCATATTGTCCCTGAGGAATTTCACATAGTCGTTGAGTGTTTTTGAAGAGCTGTCAAAATCCACGGCATAGGAGAAAAGATATTCATAGTGCTCCTGGAACGTACATCTGTCTTCATTGGACTTAAGGTATGCGCTGTAACCGCCGTTGATGTAGATGAACTGCAGAACCTGGGCTATGGTCATCCTGAAGGCATTCTTTTTAAGTTCTTCCAAAAATGAGAGAAAAAGTTCGTAGCGCTTTGAATCAACAGGAAGAACTGCACTATCCTCCGTCATCACATTGTGAATGCTCCGGTCACAGAGGCCGCAGAACGGAGATTTAAGAACCGCTGCAAGGCTTCTTCTGTCTTCCGGATAAATGAGTATGTTCAAAAGGCTGTAGAAATCGCTTGAAACAGCATCCAGCATCAAGGATCTGGTCTCTGCTATCTGATAGGGAATGTTTCGCCGTTTCAGAGCCTTTTCTATGTTCATCTGGTTGGTGGATGAACGGAATATTATGGCTATGTCCTCAGGCTTGGGCCTTTGTCCTGCTACAAGAAATTCATCCGTTTCAAGGATTCTCTTACAGTAGTCTCCCACAGCCTCGGCCTCAAGGATTCCGCTGTCCATGTCATCGTCTTCTATGTCGCTTTTGTTGTAGACGGAGAAGATGATCTTACTGTCAGTTCCATCGCTTTCCCTACCGCAGTCTATGGGAGTATATCTTGCCTCAAAGTCCTTTTCCGAATCACAGAGAATCTTTGAGAACACATCATTGAAATGTCCGATTAATTTCTTCTGGCTTCTGTAGTTGGTTCCAAGTGAGAGAGAGTCTCCGTTTCTTCCTATATCCTGTTGAAGGCGTCTGAATACAGAGACATCGGCCCCGCGGAAGCTGTAGATTGACTGCTTTTCATCTCCAACGAAAAAGAGCTTGCTCTGTTCAAGTTCCTCAAGCTTTGGAATCCTACCCTTCTCTCCTTCAAGCGAGGTTTTCTCGGAAAGGAGAAAGAGAAGGTCGCGCTGGATGCTGTTGTTGTCCTGAAACTCGTCAATCATTATGAAGCGGTATCGGTTCTTGTATGTGTTTCTGAGCTGTATGTTGTCCCTAAGTGCCGTTACGGCAAGCTCCGACACATCTTTGAATGTCAAAGCTCCCATGCGCCTCTTTTCATTGTTGATAAGGGTGGCGAACTTCTGAACCGCCTTCTGAAGTACAGGTGTCTGATCCGGTCCGTTTGCTATGTCCTGAAGAATATAAAAGCCGGAATCCTTGCTGAGAATAGGCTTTATCTCATTGTTCACAAGATCTTTTATCTCTTCGTCCTTAACACCCTGAAGGCCAAGATAATCGTCAGGCCCAAAGCTTTCTTCTTCATAACATTTCATTATGTTGTCATACTTTGCTAAAAAGGCACCCTTGAGATTGTATTGGCCGAGCGTTTGAAGAAGAGAGCCAAGTTCATCACGTTTTTTCCTGTAAATTTCCCTGACTGAGGAAAGGAAGGCCGAGCTGACTCTGTCGGCATCGTAATCTCCTGCAACTGAGACAAGACGGGCTATCTTCTTAAAGAACCGGGCCAGAACCGATGGAGGCATATCCAAGGTGGAAAGAAGTCTTACCTCCTCTGAGTTCTGCTCATCGGTTAAAAAGGTTCTTGCAAGGCGCTCTGAAAGAATCTCAAGATCCTCATCACTGAGATTTGTCCAGTCCCTGGAAAAGCCGTATGTTATGCTGTCGCTTCTTACAATCTGGGAGCAGAAGCTGTCAAGCGTGGAGATGTTTGCGTTTCTGAAGCTGTCAAGAGAATCCGAAGGGATACTGTCCTTAGCCTTAAGAAGCCTCTGATAGATGCGCTGACGCATCTCATTTGCAGCCTTCTTGGTAAAAGTGAGAGTCAGAATCTGATCAGGGCGAACATGCTCGTTCATTACAAGCCTGAGAAACCTCCAGGACAAAACCGCAGTCTTTCCTGCACCGGCTCCGGCAGAGACAACAGTGTTTCTGACAGACTCTATAATCGGTCTCTGTTCTGCATTGGGAGTAAAACCTTCACTGTGCATTATCTGCTCAAATGTCATTGCAGGTTGAACCTCCTTCTGCATATAGATCTTTCCTTACAGCGCTGACAGGCTTCCTTTGAGGGAGTGGCGTTCCAGGTGCCGGATGAATAGCCGTTTCTGAGTCTTTGGATATCCTCGTCCAGTTTCTGACTCTGCATCAGCCAGTCATCTGAGCTGAAACCCCTGAAAGAAGACTTGCCCATGCTGTAGAAAAGGCATTCTCCTACATCAGATCCAAACTGGGGATTTTCCTCATAAAGGCGCCTGTAGAGAACCAGCTGATAGGTAGGATCAGCTCCTCCCTTTTTATAGTCAAGAAGATGGATTTTTCCGCTTTCATCCATAATTATCGTATCTATATATCCGATATAGGAAGGGTTTTTGTTCAGTTTGTACTCATTCTTCAATGGTTTGAAAGGTCCTACATAACCACGGGTCCTTGGGTTTTTAGGAGGTATCAGAAGCAGATTCAGCGCATTCTTGAGAGAATCAAGATAGTTTCCCCTGATACTGGCCTTCATGTAAGGATCAAAGATTATGTTCTGCTCAAGCATCCTGTCCATGGTCTTTTCAATCTGGCTGTGGTATTCATCAAGATGCTCAGGATACAAAAACTCTCCCAGATGAAGATTCATAAAGCCCTCTATGACAGAATGCAGAAAAGATCCGATTTCTGAGTCATCCTGCTGTGCTGGCTCAAAGTACTCAGGAGCACCTGGAAGATAATCCGACTCTACAAATGACATGTAAGGACACTTGACGTAGTTACTTATGGACGAATATGAAAGAGGCTTTGAGTCAGGGTCTCTGTTAAAGGCGCTTGCGCCCTTAGCCAGATCCTCACCTGTCTCGTCAAATGACGTTTTTGATGCATAGGCAAAACTTACTGCATCGGATTTCTCAAACACAGGCTCAGGTATGAACGATTTCTCCACAACAGCATTATTAAGAATGAAGTATGTAGGAGCACTTGAAGAGCCTTCATACGAGGCTTCTGAACCTGAGATGTAAACGTTATCCCCGCTTGAAGCATAGTATTCAAACAGCTTCTGCGTGACATCATATGTGGCACGGGAAGACACCTCATGGTCTTCAAGAAAATCCAGATCACTTTCCTTTGTCTGTGAATTGGCATCGCTGAGGCCAATGACAAAGTGATAAGGAACGTAAAGCAGCTGGTCCTGACCGTATCTATAGACCTTGATTCCCGCCGTCTTGTCCTGAGGAACATATGAAAGCCTTTGGATCTGGTCCATGAAGATGCCGAAAATGTCATCCATCTTCAGACCCAGGGACGAAAGAGTTCTTCCAAGGTCGGACAGCTGTGAAAGAATGAAGGAATATACATCGGAATCCTGATGGGGTGCTTTGTTGAACTCGTCGCTTGAAAACAAGAGCGAGGTAATTACATGAAGATTACGGATAAGCTCATCCGCATCTGAAGATTTCTTTAGCGAAATCAAGGCGGATTTGAAGCTCTTGTAAAATGAAAGCTCCTTTGTAAGACCGCACCTGGAAAGTGCCTTGATCAGCTCATCATCCTTCACATCAAGGCTTCCGCCCTGAATGTTATTGTCAATCATGAACCTGATTATCGAGCGATTTGTGCTCATATCCAGATACCCAAGAGCACTGTTCAGAAGAAGACTTTCAAGGCTGTGAAATGACAGGCGTTCGCTCAGACACTGCATGAGAGAACTAAGGTACCTTCCGGGGACTGTTGCCAATATGTCCACACTTCCCATGAAGGAAAGAGGAATGTTGTATTCACAGGCTTTTTTCTCAAGCCTCTGCCTCAGGATGTCCAAAGCAGGTGTTGAGATTATGATGTCACTGACACTGACGCCTTTTTTTTTCAGATTCTGAAGTCTCTGAAACAAAGCCTCGAGCTCCGCCTCCTGGGTTTTGTAATGCTCATAACAGGGAGCTTTGGACACTTTCAGATCAAGACTGCTCACGGACTTTATGTCCCCGAGCTGTGCCATGAGCTTCTGCATCTGGATATCGCCCTGATAGCCTACAAGGACATAGTCTGAAGATTGTCCTTTATAATAATCCGCAGAGTGCTTTTCCCACTCGGGTTCAAACAACCCGTATTTTTCCAGAAACTCCTTATAGCGTCTTTTCAATATAGAAAGGTCGCTGTAGAGAGTTTTTCCGATACCTGAACAGCTTTCAAGAACCGATAGCTGGGGCAAAACCGCAGTCAGAAAAGAAATGAACCTGCGTCTATAGGGATAAAATGCATCGTCATACAGGTACTTAAGGCCGGTCTGACGTGATGAAAGAAAGTCTGAGACAAAGACCAGCCTGTGGTATTTGTTTGCCGGCTTTTTCTCATCAACAGGAGCAAAGAGCTTTGCAAACGAATCAAGGGCAATGGCACGGGATGCAAGAACGCTTGCTTTGCGCTGTCTGACGTACATACAGAGCCAGTGTCTTGCGGCGTTCTCTGTCGGGAACACCAGAGTAGAATCTGTCTGATCAAGAAGCCGGAATATCTCCTCCACAAATCCCATGTCGATAATATACATCATCTGAAGGTGTTTTTGGGCTTTTAGTTGGAAAAAAACTTGATATACGAGAAAAATATGAAAAATAAAAATTGTTCGTAATATGCGAACACTATGTCCTTATAACAGCAACAGAATCACATGCCATTCTTTTGTGAAACAACGAAATAACGCTGATAATAATTATGCAACAAAATGAAACGTTATTCATTTTTGTTCAAAAATCGCATACAGAACGCGTATGAAAAGCATAAATTTGCAGAAAATGCATCTTTTTCTCCTATTGAATAAAATCTTGAAAAAGTGCTATTAACAGTTCTCAGGAGGCTCCTATGTACAATTACAAGAAGTTCATGGCGGAGCTTGAGCAGAAGAATCCTGCACAGCCCGAATTCATCCAGGCAGCAAGCGAGATTGTTGCATCTGTCATAGACACAGTCAACGCAAACCCGATGTACCTTAAGAACAAGATTCTGGACAGAATCGTTGTTCCCAACAGAATCGTGGAGTTCAAGGTCGAATGGGAAGATGACAATCACGAAATCCAGGTCAACAGAGGATGGCGTGTTCAGTTCAACAATGCTATCGGTCCCTACAAGGGCGGTCTGAGATTCCACTCGAACGTGACACTCGGAACGCTTAAGTTCCTCGGTTTTGAGCAGACATTCAAGAATTCTCTTACAACACTGCCGATGGGCGGAGGAAAAGGCGGCTCTGACTTCTCACCGAAGGGCAAGTCTGACGACGAGATCATGAGATTCTGCCGCTCTTTCATGACGGAGCTTTTCAAGCACATAGGTCCTTCGACCGATGTCCCGGCAGGTGATGTCGGAGTCGGCGGAAGAGAAATAGGATTTTTGTACGGACAGTACAAACGCATCCGTGATGAAAACACAGGCGTTCTTACCGGAAAGGGTCTTGAGTGGGGAGGATCACTCATCAGACCTGAGGCAACAGGCTTCGGTGCCCTTTACTATGCCCAGGAGCTTCTGAAGGACTTCGGCGATAGAATCGAGGGCAAGAGGGTCTCGATCTCCGGCTACGGAAACGTTGCCTGGGGTGCCGCGATGAAGGCCACCCAGATGGGAGCCAAGGTCGTCACAATCTCAGGTTCCAAGGGCTATGTCCTTGACGAGGACGGTGTCAACTCCGAGGAGAAATGGAACTACATGCTCATGATGAGAGCCACAAACAGCGGAGATCTTGCAGGCTATGCCAAGAAGTTCGGCGCCAAGTTCTTCCCGGGCGAAAGGCCATGGGGCGTTCCTGTTGACATTGCCATGCCATGCGCATATCAGAACGAGCTGAGCGAGGCCGATGCAAAAGCCCTGGTGAAAAACGGCGTGAAGTATGTCATTGAGACTTCCAACATGGGATGCACACCTGAAGCCGTTGCAGTCTTCAAGGAAGCAAAGATTCCTGTAGCTCCTTCCAAGGCTGCAAATGCCGGCGGAGTTGCAGTTTCAGGTCTTGAGATGAGCCAGAACTCAGAGCACCTTGCCTGGTCAGCCGAAGAAGTTGACAACAAGCTTCACGACATTATGGTGAACATCCACAATGCATGTGTGCGCGAAGGAAAACAGAAGGACGGCTCTGTGGACTACATCAAGGGAGCGAACATCGCAGGCTTTAAGAAGGTTGCCGATGCAATGTGCGCCCAGGGTTACTGATAAGAACTCAGGGCACAAAAAAACCGAGCGCTTGCTCGGTTTTTTTTGTCCTGAATACGTTTCAGCTTTCTTTGTTCAGGGTCCTCATGTACTGAGTGCGCTCCCAATATGCGCCGTCTGCCATGTTCTCCTGGGCAAGCTTTCCGCGGAAGTCTGACAAGGCCTTGTAGCCCTTTTCATCCATCCAGTGTTCGATCTTACAGATCATGCCTCCGATTGTGCCAAGGCCATTCTTCATAAGAACAGAACACAGCTCAACCGCCTTGGCTCCTGCAAGAAGCATCTTTATGACAGTATCGGCGTTGTAGATTCCGGTGTTGCCGCAAAGGTCTGTCTTCTTAAGCTCTGCAGCCATCAGGGCAATCCATCTGAGAGACTCATAGTACTCGGATTCAGATGAGAGCATCTGGCCTGCGCAGGTTTTTTCGGCGCGGATGTCGATATCAGGTCTGAAGAAGTGGTTGAAAAGAACCAGGGCGTTGATGTCCTCCTTCTCAAAGGCCGTCATAAGAGATGCCAAAGAGGAATACTCACAGCCGATCTTCAGCGAGATGGGAAGCTTTGTCATCTTCCTTGCGGCTCTTGCGAATGCCAGAGCTTCCTTTTCAACCTTATCGCCTGAAACCGAAGCATGGGAGGCTATGGGATAATAGTTCAGCTCTAAAGCATCGGCTCCGACGGCCTCGAACCGTTTGGCATATTCTGACCATGTATCGATGTGAAGGCAGTTGATTGAGGCAATTACGGGGATGCTTAAGGCAGCCTTTGCATCGGAGACGAGTTTGAGATACTGGTCAACGTAATAATCCTTGACCATGCTTCCGAATGCGTCATGGAAGTCCGACTGCTGAAGATATTCGGAATTGACAGATGCGTCCTTGCTTGCGACGTAGTTGATCTGCTCCTCGAAGATGGACTTGAGGACTACGGCACCTGCACCCGCATCTTCGCATTTCTTAAGATTATCAAGTGATGCTGTGAGGGGACCCGATGCTACGATAATCGGATTCTTCAGAGAAAGACCCATGTAAGATGTTCTGAGATCTGGCATTTCAAAGCTCCTTAGATTCGTATTGTAACATAATAATCAGTAAAAGATACACTACAATATGAGCTGTAATTGTCATGCTCTCACGCTCTGTGATAAAGTTCAATCGGAGGAAAAAGATGGAACGCATTAACGGTGCAAAACCGAAGGTTTCGGTCATTGGTGCAGGTAACATGGGAGGAGCTTTTTCCGAAGCACTTTCCAGGCTTGAAGGTATTGATCTCTGTGTTTATGACAGCCATCTGCCAAGCGCTCAGAGAGTCGCTCAGGGACAGGCTATCACCGTTCTTTCATCAATGGAGGAGGCAAAAGGTTCACATATCGTGATCATTGCCGTAAAGCCTCAGGTCCTCCCGTCGATCTGGGAAAAGCTCGCTTCCCTCAGGCCGGATTTCTACATCTCAATCGCAGCCGGTGTCACACTGGAAAAGCTTGAGAAGAATCTGGGCACGAATAAGGTGGCCCGCTTCATGCCCAATATCGCCGCCAAGATCGGTTATGCTGTGACGGCTGTCACCTATTCAAGGGCCCTTGACGAGGCCTCCAGAAAGGACGCCATGGAGGTTGCAACTTCCGTAGGTTCTGCCTTTGAACTTGATGAAAGTCTTTTTTCCGCATTCATCGGAATCTCGGGAAGCGGAATTGCCTACATGTTCGAGTTCATGCACCAGATGGCCATGGGCGGAGTGCGTGAAGGCATCCCTTATCCCAAGGCTCTTTCAATAGTCGCAGACACAATGCTCAGCGCAGCTAACCTTCAGAAACAGACAGGCCGCAATGCCGTGGACCTTGAGACCATGGTCTGCTCTGCCAAGGGAACGACGATCGAAGGCGTTGCAGCCCTTAACGACGGCGGCTTTGCAGCTTCTGTGATTGCTGCCGTAAGTGCCGCAGCAAGAAAATCAGAGGAACTTGAAAAAAGATCATGAAAGACTCAAAGCTTTTCGAATCATTTTCAAAAGTCAGAACAAGCGCCTCTGTTCTTTCCGTCTCAAGTGACGAAGAAAGAAAGAAGGCACTGAAGCTTGTTTCCGATGCCCTGAAAGCCAACAAAGACCTTATTTTTTCACAGAACCGTGCAGATCTGGACGATGCTAAGGCATCAGGAATTCCCGATTCAATCCTTCACAGGCTCCTGTTTTCAGAAGATAAACTTAAGGCTGTGACCAAGGGGCTTTCAGAGCTTTCCGAGCAAAAGGACCCCATAGGAAGGGTGCGTGAAAAGCGCGAGCTTGATCCGGGTTTTGTTCTTGAAAAGAGAACCTTTCCGATCGGAGTCATAGGAATGATCTTCGAGGCCCGCCCCGATGCCCTGGTTCAGATTGCAGGGCTGGCCCTGAGATCTGCAAACGCCGTCATCCTCAAGGGAGGGCGTGAGGCTGCAAGGTCAAATAGGACCCTGATTTCAATCATCAAGGATGCCACCAAGGACCTTTCATTCGGGTCGGACTGGATCATGGGGATAGAAAGCCACGAGGATGTGGATACACTTTTAAAAGCCGAAGGCTATGTGGATCTTCTGATACCCAGAGGCTCCAATGCCTTTGTGCGCCATGTAATGGAAAATACAAGAATTCCGGTAATCGGACACTCCGACGGAATCTGTGCCACATATGTTGACAAAAGCGCCGACTTAAATGAGGCCGTGAAGGTCTGCCTTGATGCCAAGATCCAGTATCCTGCCGCATGCAACGCAACTGAGACTTTTCTTGTTCACAAAGACATTGCCCCCACCTTCCTTCCCATGCTTTCAAAGGCTTTTTCAGATAGCGGTGTGACTGTCCATGCCGACAAGACTGCCTTGCCTCTGATGCCGGGCTCCGTCCCTGCCACAGAAGACGATTTTCATACCGAGTACCTCGGCCTTGAATGTGCAGTCAAGGTTGTCTCGTCTGTCCAGGAAGCTGTTGACCACATTCAGAGTCACGGCTCGCATCATACCGATGCAATTCTTACCAAGGACAAGAAGAACGCCGACTACTTTATCGCAAAGGTGGACAGCGCAGATGTGTTTGTAAACTGCTCCACAAGATTCGCTGACGGCTTCAGATTCGGTCTTGGTGCTGAGGTTGGAATCTCCACATCAAAGTTCCACGCAAGAGGACCTGTTGGCCTGGAAGGACTTATGACCACAAAGTGGATTCTGCGCGGACAGGGCCAGACAGTGGCCGAATACAGCGGAGAAAACGGAAAGAGCTTTCATCACAAGGAGCTGATCTGATGCGAGATCTGGGAAGAATCAAGACAGTTGTCGTGAAGGTGGGAACCAACCTTCTTTCCTCCAAAACCGGAATAGACAAGGCCAGAATCGACGACATTGCGCGCCAGGTGGCTCATCTTATCGAGCTTGGCTACAACGTGATTCTTGTCTCTTCAGGAGCAATAGGAATGGGCGCCAAAGCCCTGAAGCACAACAACCCCGTAAAGCATATTCCTCTCAGACAGGCCTGCGCCTCCATCGGAAACCCTCTTCTGATGACAGCATACCAGGAGTCTTTTTCAAAGCACAAACTGCTTTGTGGCCAGGTTCTGATTACCAGAAACGTCCTTAACAACAGAACAGGCTACAACAACATGAGAGCTGCCGTGACAACGCTATTGCAGCTCAAGGTTGTTCCCGTCTTCAATGAAAACGACGTTGTCTCAACATCTGAGATCAACAATGTCTTCGGAGACAACGACCGCATGTCAGCCTATGTAGCATCCAAGATCGATGCCGACCTTCTGGTCCTTATGACAGACATAGACGGTGTCTACACGGGCAATCCCAAAACCGACCCTAATGCCAAGCTTATTGATGAGATTCCTGAGCTTACAAGCGAAGTCTTCGGCTACGCCAAGGGCGCCGGAAGCACTTTCTCCACAGGCGGAATGAAGACAAAGCTCCTTGCCGCCCAGATTGCCCAGAAAGGCGGATGCGGAACCATCATTGTCTCAGGCTATGAAAAAGATGCTCTGATCCGCAGCGTCCTTGGGGAGAACATAGGAACATACATTCTGCCTGAAAAGCGCCTTGCGCAGAGACAGAGGTGGATTTACAACACATCGGCAGCAGGTTCTGTGACAGTGGATGAAGGAGCCGAAAAGGCCCTGACAGTGGGTCACAAGTCCCTTCTTCCTTCAGGAATCAGGGATGTGAACGGTGTGTTCAATGACGGTGATGTGATTGAGGTCAAATCCCCCGACGGAAATGTGATAATGAAGGCCATAACGGGCTTCAACTCATCAGACCTTCTGAGAATCATGGGGCGCAGTACAAAAGACATCGCCAAGATGCTCGGCGATGTCCCTAAAGTAGTCTTCAGACCTGAGGATTCGATTTATATCAATTAAGCTTTAAGCTCTCTCTCCAGCCTTCTTACCAGTGTCGGGAATGCGGCCTCGAAATCCACACCGTATGTGTTGTGGTCCTTGTGGCTGAGAGTCTTCTTGATTGACTGTACGACAAAATCTCCTGCAAGAGCATAGGCCTTTTCAAGTGAAAGACCTCTCACCAGAGCTCCGGTCAGAACGCTTGCGAAAATATCGCCTGTTCCGTGGAAGCTTGTGCTCATCTTGGTATGGAAATACCACGAAATCTGCTTTGTCTTAGCATTGTAGGAGGCAATTCCGATCTTACCCTTCTTTCCGGGAAGCTCAATGCCTTTCAGAACAACCTCTTTTGCACCCAGTGCGGCAAGCTTCTTCAGAAGGTCCTCGATATAGGTCAGGTCGTAGCTTCCTGCAGCCTTGTAAGGGATTCCCAGCATGAAGCTGGCCTCTGTGAGGTTGGGAACGATGATGTCAGCCTGTGAGCAGAGCCCTGCCATGGCCTTTGCAAAGGCCTCGGTAAAGCCCGGATACAGCTTTCCGTTGTCTGCCATGCACGGATCCACGATGACCGTGGTGCCCTTGCCCCTGAATCTGGAGAAAAGGTCCTTCATCAGATCGATCTGCTCAAAAGATCCCAGATAGCCCGTGTAGATGGCATCAAAACCTATGCCCTCTTTCTGCCAATGCTCCATGATCGGCTTGATGTCAGATGTAAGGTCTCTGAACGTGAAGCCCTTGAACATTGTGTGCGTCGAAAGAACGGCGGTAGGAATTATGGCTGTCTCAACGCCCATGGCCGAGATGATCGGAAGTGCTACTGTGAGGGAGCATTTTCCCACACATGAAATGTCCTGGATGGTTACTATTCTCTTCATGGCTGAAACTGTAGAAAAAATCTGTAATCAAATAAAGAAACAGTTTACACTATTTTTATGGGTACAGTATAATCTTCTCATGCGTGATTCCCTTTATGAAGGTCTTTACTCTAAATTCACAGATGAGATAAGAACCGGCCGTCTCAAGGCGGGAAGCAAAATGCCCTCTGTAAGACACTGTGCCGAAGAAAACGGTGTCAGTAGAAATACTGTCTTGGGAGCATATTCTCTTCTTCTTTCAGAAGGCTACATAAACTCCCGTGAGCGCAGCGGCTACTATGTCGCCAATTTCGAATCCCCCATTCCCAGTCTCCTTCCGGCAGGAAGAAGGCTCCAGCCCAAGAAAGAGGAACCCAAGGCACAAGGCAGGAACCTGTCTGCAAACCTTATCGACAGCTCTCTTTTTCCATACAGTACCCTCAGGCAGCTTTACAGGGAAACTTTAAGCGGAAAGAACATATCGATTCTGGGTCAGAGCGGACAGAACATGGGCGATGAGGATATAAGGCTTTCCATTTCAGACTATGTCTACAACCACAAGGGAATCTCATGCTCCGCAGACCAGATCATCATAGGAAACGGAACTTCGTACC
>JAGBRG010000027.1 GCA_017632495.1 Spirochaetales bacterium | reverse complement strand
GGCCCGGTTGGCAACAAATCAGTACGAGACAAAACTGAAAACTGCGGCAGAGAAGGAGAAGCATCAGATAGACAGCTGTCTGGAGATACTCTCAAAAGACCCGGAATCTTCGGATGTAAATAAAGTAAAAATACCAGAGCAGATAAAACAGCATGTCAGGTCTTCAGAGCTTACCAGAGAGGGATATGCCAGAAAGTGGCAGGAAAGCAACAGCGTAGTTAAAAAACGAAGGACCCATAAGCAGGATGATTATCATAAGTTCAAAACTCTGCGCGGAGATTATGTTGCTTCCAAGAGTGAGGTAATCATAGCAGACAGGTTGTTTGTAAAAGGAATTCCTTATCATTATGAGATAGCTTTTACCCCTGAGGCTACAGTAGATCTTTCACGTCCCGTCTATAATGAATTAGGAATGATTTCAGGGTACGAGGTAATCGGTTTTTCCCCGTTTGATGAGGATACTCTTCATCCTGATTTCTATGTGCTGAACACAAGGACAAGGAAAGCCTATTTCTGGGAACATCTGGGTATGATGGATGACCCGGAGTACTGTAAGAAGAATTTCAACAGGTTCATGAGGATACTGGATGCGGGTTACATAATCGGAGAGGACCTCATTGTCACACATGAGGACAAAAAGCATCCGCTGATGACAGAAGAGATAGACAGGATTATTGAAAAGTACCTTACGTGATTGCAAAAAAAGGGTTCGATATGAGAAAGGGTTTGGGGAATATAGATAAACACGTAGGATCTGACATGATCAGGCTGTATCACATCGGCTTTCAGATCATTGAGAAACCTGACATAGATGTGGGGCGAAGGAACGCCGATTTCGGGCAGGGTTTTTATCTCTCATCCGATGAGGAGTTCTCAAGGCGCTGGGCAAGGGAGCGCAAGGACTCAAAGACCTATCTGAACACCTATGTACTGAACCTTGAGGGTCTGCGCGTGAAGGTTTTCGAGAGAAACGCGGAGTGGTTCGACTACATTTCATCAAACAGGGCAGACCGCCCCGATGTGCTTGATTCCTATGATGTGATAACAGGCCCAATTGCGAACGATACCATCTATGATACCTGGGGCATTGTCACAAGCGGTCTGCTTGAAAAGGAGACTGCCCTCAGGATTCTTGAGATCGGACCTGCCTACAACCAGACCGTCATAAAGACCCTGAAAGCTGTGAAGGCGCTGGAATTCTGCGGAGCCTCGGTTATAGGAAATGAGGAGATCGACTCCTACAGAAGTGCGGTGGAAATCGAGGAGAAGAACTTTCAGGAGCAGATGGCAAAGATTCTTGAAAACTCCGAGCCTTAATCTTTCAAACGTTCAATGACAATCATGCCTTTTTGAACATCACTATCATCCAGATGTACATGACAGTCTTGGGAAGCATCAGCATGCCAAGAAGAGGAATCTTGTCAGCCCAAAGGACAACCGGGACATAGAATGCAAATGACAGCAGGATGGCCAGCCAGAGAAAGCAAAAGACCTTATCGTCCTTTGCGCTTCTGTGCCACAGGATGATTGATAGAATTCCGAGAATCAAAAAAGGAATGTTCCTGTAGATTCCCCAGGACAGCGGCGCATCGGCTGAAGTCCACATGTTCTGGGGAAAGAGGCAAAGGATAATCCTAGCCACAGACAGAGCATAAACTGCATAGAGGATTGTCTCATTCTTGATTTCATAACGAATCCGGCGAACATGTTCCAGAAGAAGGTAGAAGAATGTCATTGTGATTGATGTGACAAGTTTTCCGATTCCGAGGGCTGCTGTCCAGTCTCCTGGAACCCAATAGTTCAGAACTCTGGGTACCAGATGGAAAGCATCGCCGCATCCGAGAATCAAAGCCATCAGCCCAAGCAGCCGGGTAATGCTATTAGAACCCTTCCTTTTTAAAAGAGAGATTCCTGATCCGATTGCAAAGGCAAGATAGACTACATCGAAAATGGATTCTGGCAGTGCCGGCATAAGTTTCATTGGTTTTCTCTTATTGCAAATGCATTACAGTGGGGCATTGAATCTGAAGGTTCCCTCGATTTCAAAACCTTTTCATTAACCCGTCCCTTTTACTAAGTATGGAAAACTATAATACTCATAATCCGCTTAGACAAGCGAAATTCTTAGCTGGCATTGAAGCATTACTTCTTCCGGACTGCGTTGAAAATGATTCGGATGGCTGCGAAAAGCACTCCCGCAACAGGCCAGATGATCCATGCTTTGGAGACTCCCGTGAAATTCATGATTAAAAACGCTGCGGTGGCCACAAGCCAGTAGACTGTGCTGAAACCTGCGGAGTCTCCTGCGTGGGCCTTGTTCTCCTTGGTATAGTCGCCTTCCTCCAGCAGCTTGTCGAAGGAGGCCATTACGATTCCAACGCGGACGAAGCCATATGTTGCAATCGACACAAGAGTCAGTATGATACACACCGATACGATATACATGAAATCGGATGCATTCATGATTATGGCCACGAAGAGGGGAAGGACCGAGAGGATGCAGAGAACTGTGCAGATCGAGTTGACTCTGGTGTAGGTCTCGAGGAACTCGTCCTTTCTCTTTCTCACAAGGCCGGTTACGCCGTACTCGGTCTCAAACGGTTCCTTTTCAAGGAATGAGTAGCGGGAGGAGGGCGAGGAGCATTTGATGAAGCCCATCACCGCGACGGCAACCATGATTATCAGGACGCACAGTCCTGTGCCCACGGCGACGTTCTCGCTGAGCTTTTCGGAGACCTCGGAAAGGCCCCCAAGAAGGATAAGGAGGACGGGGGAGGCTACGCATAAAAGGGTGTTAAGCGCGAAGGATGGAGCGGCCTTGGCCCTGAGGTCCATGAATTCTGAAGCTTCTTCCATGCTCACGCGCCTGAGACCAGGCTCGGAGCTTTGGACCTGCGGAACCTGGTCGTCCATAGAGAGCTCGTCCTTGAGCAGGAAATCGGTGGAGACGGAGAAGATGTCGCTCATTCGTACTATCTTGTCCATGTCAGGAACGGACTGGGAGCTTTCCCATTTTGAAACAGACTGCCTTGAAACACCCAGCTGTTCTGCAAGCTCTTCCTGCGACCAGCCGGCCTTCTTTCTCATATTGATGATTTTGTCTGCAAGTATCATGTTAACTCCTTTGTCCCTGATGCGCGGAGATCTTTGCGCTGCCGCTTTCTGCATCAGGTGTCTCCATGGTAGGCTTTGTTGCAGTTGCACTCTACAAACCGTACATGGAAGTTTGTCAACTGCCGGTTGCATTTTCATATTTTTGCCCTGACATAAGCTGCCGACTTAGAATTAATTATACTTTCTAGCAATCATTCGGAAAAGCTCATAGTTCATATCGGGTTCAGGTAAGCATAGACATGCTTTTGTGATATGATGGAGGGCAATGGGACTCCACACTTTATCTAATAGGAATTGGAATCGGAGAACATGAATAAGAAAAAGATATTGGCTGTGCCTGAAGTTTGTTTTTGGTCTGTTGCGGGAATCTGCCTGCTGGGGATAATCATAGGATCTGTCCTTGATTTCAGTATTAACGAGCTTTTGGCAAACAAAACGAGTTTGGGCACATTGTTTGCCACATATGGTTCATATTTCCCATACTGCCTGTATCCTGCCGCGGGTGCCTGTATGTTTGTCGGACTCAAGAAAAAAGGGGAGAGGTACAATCTGCTTGCATGGGTGCTTCTTGTTATAGGCTTTTTTATGGCTGTCTACTACTCCAACAACTATAACGGAAAGGCAGTCCGTGCTCTTTTGGGATATAGCGCAGGAGAGTCCTCCGCTTTTATTTCTGTTCTGAGCTGGTTGTTCTGGGTTGTGCTGTATTCGTGGGTTCCGCTTGTGATGGTAAAGATCCTGGATGACACGAATCCGGATAAACTGATTGCCATTGGAGCTGCCATCCTTGTTGCAGGAATTGTCTCTGATAATGTTAATCTTTGGCTTAAGCAGGTCTCGTCAAGGCCAAGATACAAGTATCTGATTACCTTGGAGAATCCCATGAGTGAATACCGTCAATGGTGGGAGATGGTTCCGAATCTTGCCGGAAGCAACGACAACTTCAAGAGCTGGCCCAGCGGAAACATGACGATAGCATCCATGATGTTTTCCTTGCCGATGCTCGCCGATGTGACCAGACATAGAAGTGAAGGAAAAAACATGCGTTGTTTCGTCGTGGCCTGCATTTTTGTGATGATTTATGGCTACAACCGCATCCATATGACAAACCACTTCCTGACGGACGTTTGCTTCGGAACGCTGATAACCTATCTGATATTCGCAGTGGTAAGTTCGGCGTTCCTTAGAACGATTAGGAATCCTTATCACACAAAATGAGCGAGCCGGGTTTTCAAAACCTCAATTCTATTTTTCTCTGGTGTATGTCCTTGTAGTTGATGCATTGGAATCAATGGAAATAGAGTCTGAGTTGATGATAGAATAGGCTGTCAGCACGTCAGCTTTTACCTGAACGCAATTTTTCATTAAATACACTCCGCCCGATTCCTCAAGGTCATATGAGAATGTCCAGGTGTACGAATGGAATACCTCATCTTTCTTGGTGTATTTCACAGCATACTCAAGAGTGCATTTTGTCTTGTTTTCATTGATGACAACTGTAAATTCTTTGGCTCGCTGATATTCACCTAAGTCCTTTGGCCCCTCACTGCGGGAATACTTTACTTCAGGTGTAATTTCATCAAACTCATAGCCGCCGATTAAAGCCTTGCCTCCAGGACTGGCAGGAAACTTGATGGACCATCCATCACCGTATGTTATGTCAGATTTTTCAGCACCATCATCACCCTTCAGATCGAGCTTGCCGTTTGAATGAGACCACTTACCTGCATTGGATTCTTTTTCTTTGCCACTATAGAAACTTCGGAAAGAGAAAGTACCGTCATCGTTGAAAACGTACTCTCTTCGTGTGTTTTCCTGTCCGTAGGGTGAATAATCTACATAGACCCACTTGCCGACAAGAACCATTCTTTCTAGATCGAGTGAGCAGGACACACAGATTGCAATAGCAAAAACGAATAATGCAAAATAAAGAACTTTCCTCATAACTTCCTCCTAAATGCCTTTGTTCTACTGATTGCCTGAATCAGAATGTATAAGATGCTCCGATTGAGACAGGCATTACCTCGTATTATAAGAAGTCCGTCATATTATACACTACATCCATTTTTCGGACAAACCTGACCCAACTTGATATCAAAAACCGAATACTATCTGTGTATACGCATCAAAGCAACTACGCGTTTCTTGTATCAGAAATCATGAAAGGCCATAATTGAATCATCAGGAGGATATTATGGAAATACGCGATATACTTAAGAACCTCAGGGAGAAGAATGGCCTGACCCAGGACCAGTTGGCAGAGAGAGTCATGGTCACAAGACAGGCTGTTAGCAGATGGGAGACAGGGGAGACCCAGCCCGGAACGGATACCCTGAAGCTGCTGTCCAGGGAATTCGGTGTGACAATCAACACCTTGCTCGGCTCACCGACAAGGCTCGTGTGCCAGTGCTGCGGCATGCCGTTGGACCAGGATGACATGGTGAGCAGGGAAGCCGATGGCAGCTTCAATGAGGATTACTGCAGATGGTGTTATACTGATGGCTCGTTCGCATACAGGTCCAAGGATGATCTTTTGGATTTCCTTGTTTCACATATGCCCAATCCGGAGAATGCCCCTGATGATGTGAGACGCAGGCAATATGACGGGTATCTTTCTCAGCTGAAGCATTGGAGATGAAAATAGCCGACAAATAACTATCGGCGAATTGGTCTGTATACTGAAAATGAGATTTTTTAGGGAAAACAGTAGGCAATGTATACTATTTTCTCGAACTAAACCAGTTTTTAGTATACATGCGTGTCGTCGACAAGGCAGATGTCTTATTCTCACTCTATGGTCGCAAGCAGCTAATCGGAATTGAGAAGACTCCATCTTCACGTTTATGGGCAAAGCCTGTTGCTGTAAGAACAATGAGACAAGTTGGCTCTTTCCGTCCTGAACGTGCTATTTTATCTCTCAGTTTCTTCAGGGATTTTGCTCCTGCATCTTCCTGGACCTGACTTAGTTTGACCTCAATAAGGGCATACTCGCCATTGTGGCCATGAAGAACGGCATCACATTCAAGACCTGAGGAATCACGGTAGTGGAGTATTTCGGATCCAAGTGATTGAGCATAAACCTTGAGGTCTCTGATAGCCATTGTCTCGAAAACAAGGCCGAACGTTTCCAAGTCAGATAGCAGGTCTTTTGTCCCCATGTGCAACGCTGCGGCGGTGATTGACGGATCAGTAAAATAACGGGTGTTTGAAGTCTGAACTGCTGTTGCCGATCTGAAATTGGGGTTCCAGGCTTCACTTTCGTTAACTACGAAAAGATCCTCAAGTACCTTAAGATAATCCGCGAGGGTGTTCCGCGAGAGATCCCCGATGTCATTTTCAATTGATGTGTTTGGTGCATTGGACCCGGAAAACCTTGCGTAAGACCTGAGAATCCGCTTCATCTTTACTGCGGATCTGCGATGTCCGTCTACCGTCTGTATATCACTGGAGCATAGTTCTTCCAAGTATAGGCTGGCTTGTTTTTCAGCGTTTCTCTTAGACATTCCAATTACTTCAGGCCAGCCTCCTCTTACACATAGAAAAGCAATGTCTTCCAAAGAATGTTTGCTTTCGGCATAGATTCTCTCGGGATTATCAAGCAGATTGGAAATAGAGATTTCCCCACTGGAATCTCCGGATTCCCATAGACTCATTGTGAGCATTTTAAGTCTGCCTATTCTGCCGGTACCTGAATGCATTCTCATAGATTCAATGGCTTTAGTCTGACTGGTCGAACCGGTGAGGATGAATTCGCCCTTTATGCCTGAAGAATCGACGTGTGTTCTAAGCGCATCCCATATAAGAGGAACTTTCTGCCATTCGTCTATGAGCATCGGTTTCTGAAGAGAAAAAAGCCTTTCAGGAACTTCATATACAAGTAGTTCTGCTTTTTCCTTTTCCTTTTTAATGGAAAGATCCAGTACGGAAAGCGATTTCTGTTTTGCCGTTGTTGTTTTTCCACACCATTTTATTCCTTCAATCAGGACAGCTCCTCTTAATTGAAGAAACTCTGAGAGGACAGCATCTGCAATTCTTGGGCAATACTTCGTCATAGCTGAATGGTACACAGATATTGTGCAACTTTTCAAGTTATAATTGTGCAGTTTTTCGAAATCTTATTGTGCAGATTTAAGCGTGAGAATCATTCCCACTCGATTGTGGCAATCGGTTTAGGAGAATCACACCCGAGGGATTTCAAGGCTGATATTCTTCCAGGAAGCTGTGCTTTTCCTTTCCTATCTTGTATCCGGGGAAAGAATTCAGAGTAACGTTGTGAACGCTGTTGAACAGGGATTCCTCAATCAGGGGATTGTCCTTCTTGAGGCGTTTGATCAGAGTCTTGATCTCCTGGCGTTTTGATCCGCCGCCACCGTTGTCACACATTGTGCAGTTTTCGGTGAAACGGCAGGCACACTGGATGAATTCCAGATCATTGTAGTTCTTCCATGCTATGATGTCCGCTTCCTTTATGCAGTACATGGGTCTGATCAGCTCCATCCCGCTGAAGTTCTGGCTATGAAGCTTGGGCGGCATGGTCTGTATCTGGGAAGAGTAGAACATGCCCATGACTACGGTTTCGATGACATCGTTCAGATGATGACCCAGGGCGATCTTGTTGCAACCCAGATCCTGGGCTTTCTTGTAAAGGTGGCCTCTCCTCATGCGTGCGCAAAGATAACAGGGATACCTGTCAGCACTGTTGGCGACCTCGAATACGTTTGTCTCGAAGATGGTTATCGGAATATTTAGAAGAGCAGCGTTTGATTCAATCTTCGCCCTGTTTATCTCGTTGTACCCCGGATCCATGACCAGATAGACAAGCTCGAACGGAAAGTCCGATATCCTGCTGAGCATCTGCATCAGTTTTGCCATGAGCATCGAATCCTTGCCGCCTGAGATGCAGACTGCAATTTTGTCCCCGGGGCTGATGAGTTCATACTGCTTTATTGCATTGATGAACGGAGTCCAGAGCCTTGATCTGTATGTGCTGAATATGCTCCGTTCTGCTTTCTGCCAGGGCTCCAGTGTCCGTTTTTTCTTTTCCTGCTCAGCCATTTTCCAGCTCCTTAAGGCAGTCGTCGAAAGCCTTCATGAATTCATTCAGTTCTTCCGTTGTCGTCAGGTGACTCAGACTGATGCGCCAGGATGAGAGAGCACGCTTTCTGTCCCTGCTGATGGCGAAAACGCTTCTTGACGGAAGATTGTCCACCGAGCAGGCGGATTTGACCGAAACGCAGATACCCCTTGCCGACAGCGCCTGCTGGAAATCCTTTCCCTTTATGTTTCCGACACTGATGTTGAGTATATGCGGAACGGCATCTTCCGGACTGTTGAAAAGCACCTTCCTGTATTCCGACAGCCTGCTTCTGAGTTCGGAGTTCAGGGCAGAGACAAGCCTGTTCCGTTCTTCCAGATGCTCAACGGCAGCGGTCATCGCCTTATCAAGGGAAACCGCAAGTCCTGCGGCAGGAGTCCCGCTTCTGTAAACCGTGGTGCTTGCACCTCCGTTGAGGAGGGGGACAAGAGATACGGTTTTCCTGCGAAGCAGCAGACCGCTTCCGTTTATACCGTAGAATTTGTGTCCTGAGAGGGAAAGCGTGTCGGCGATATCTGAGAGAACCTCTGTCTTGCCGAATGCCTGTGTGGCATCGATATGGAATCTGCAGCCGGGATGGCCTGCGATGATGCTTGCCATCTCCCTTACGGGCTGGATTGTCCCGAGTTCCCCGTCTACATAGGGACAGGTTACGAGGACCGTATCGTCCCTGATGAGGCGCTCAAGATCTTCAAGATCAACTTTTCCGTCCCGTCCGATTCTGACCAGATCGATTTCCCAACCTTTCTCCTGCAGGTATGACAGGGGAGCGCTGACCGATGAATGCTCGATCGGTGTTGAAACGATATGTTTCCCACGATGTCTTGAAGATTCTGCAATTCCCTTGATTGCAAGGTTGTTCGCCTCGGTTGCTCCTGATGTGAAGATGACTTCATGGTCAGGGGCCTTCATGAGGTCCCTGATATGATTCTGCGCGGATTTCACAAGTTCCATTGCCTGCATTCCGTAGGCATGGGGGGAATTTGCGTTTCCCGGGTTGTCGAGTTCCGTATTCATGAATGCCGCCATCACTTCACGGTCCGGCGGAGTATGTGCGCTGTAATCCAGATAGACCATAGACTTAGTTCTGATTATTCCCACCCGATTTTCACATCCCGAAGCTCGCTTTGAGAATAGTCGGTTAATGGTATCATAATTGCAGGCATTTCTTAAAGATTTCCAGACCGGGAGACAAGTCTTTTCTATTGCAGATATTCCAAGCATTACTTACATTCTTTTTGAAGAAAATGATGCCAAAATGATGCCAAAACACAAAAATGGTTTAGCTTATATGTGTAATCATTCCCACTCAATAATGATAATTTGACTCCATGTATTTTGTTTGTCCCATATTATTATGTTTGTGTTTTATAATGCTGATTCTATCCATATTATTTCTATCATCATCTCTTTTGTCGGACAAAAATCGGACAGTATCATTCAGCTGAAAGCTATTGAGATTCCAAATTATACTATATGCTCACTTCAAAATTTACTAAGTCTTGACTCCAAAATATACTTACTTTATACTTCAGAATATACTAGAAATCGGAGTTGTACATGATTCAGAGAACAGCTTTCAGTGCTCTTATGCGTCTTGCCTCACAGTTTCCGGTTGTTGCAGTAACCGGCCCGAGACAGAGCGGAAAGTCAACATTGGTGCAATACGCATTTCCTGATAAGACGATGGTCTCATTTGATGACAAGAATCTCAGGGAACTTGCTATATCAAATCCTAGAGATTTTCTCAGGGCCTTTCCTGATGGGGTTGTCATAGATGAGGCACAGAAGGTTCCTGAGATATTTGATGCGGTAAAACTCGAAGTGGACAAAGGTCCATATGTACCTGGGAAATATATTCTCACAGGATCGAGCCAGCTCAGACAGAGACAAAACATCTCTGACAGTCTGGCTGGTAGGGTCGGACTCTTGAAGCTGATGCCTTTCTCCATTCAGGAACTTCAGAGTGCAGGCGTTCTTTCAGATGATCCATATGATCCGATATTCAAGGGTTGCTACCCGCCTCTATATGACATAGAGAAACACTTTATTCCTGATGACTGGTTTGAAAATTACATAGATACATATATTGATTTGGATGTTAAAGACCAGATTACACCATCCAATGTTTCAAGTTTCAGAAAATTCATTCAAATCTGTGCATTATACAGCGGACAGCTCGTCAACTATTCCAGTATCTCAAAAGCCATCGGTGTGACTTCAAAGACCATAGAGAGCTGGTGCTCAATACTTGAAGCCTCATTCATAATTCATTTTCTGGAGCCTGACTCAAATAATCTGGGAAGAACGGTGGTAAAGACACCGAAGCTATACTTTGTTGATTCCGGTCTTCTTTGTTATCTCCTTAGATTGAATTCCAAAGAAGAACTCCTGTTGGACGAACACAAGGGAGCAGTTGTGGAGACTGCGGCTGTATCCGAACTGCTTAAGCAGAGGCTGAATGCCGCGAAAAAGCCAAATCTCACATTCTTCAGAGACAAGAACGGTTTTGAGGTTGATCTTATTGCAGACTGGAAGCACTCCTTTGCGATAGAAGTCAAAAGCCGTTCGGATTCTGAAAAGAAACTGTCCGGTAATGTTAGGAACTATACAAACCTAAGAAATGACGGTACCAAAGGATTTGTCTACTATCTTGGTGATGTGACTTGCGACATCAATGGTGTAAAATATGTTTCATGGAAAGATTGGGGAAAAGAGTCGACATACTAATAATGTGGGAGGTTTGTTTCAATTGCCGTTCAGGCTACAGGAGAAATTAAGGGGTGTTCAGTCAGCCCTGAGCATCGGACTTTCCAAACACCCTTCTTGCAGAATTCAGGAACCGTTTCCTATTCAACGTCCTGGAGGGCATCATAGCCTTCTTCTCCAGTTCTGACCTTAATCACGTTCTCGACATCGTAGACGAAGATTTTGCCGTCTCCGATATGGCCTGTGTAGAGGACCTTCTTTGCCGTCTCCACAACATCTCTTACCGGGATTGCGGATACGACTATGTCAACCTGCACCTTTGGCCTTAGGTCCGTCTCGACTGCGACACCACGGTAGAACTCGACATGGCCCTTCTGCATTCCATAGCCCATCACATGTGACACAGTCATGCCGGTGATGCCGAGCTTTGACATTGCATCCTTGAGGGCGTAGAGCTTCTCCTCCTTGAACACAATCTCCACCTTGGTGAACTTGTGTCCGTCGAAGGATGGCTCCCGTTTGACTGGAACCGCCTCCGCAACAGGGGTTGTCCCCGTGACCGCCACAATCTGGTCTCCAGTGCCGAGCTCCGCATACTTGTCAACTGCAGGCATGAAGTCTGCATAGGCGCTTGGAAGTCCATGCTCTGTAATGTCCAGACCCGTGAGCTCATCTGCAGCATCTGCACGGAGGAACTTCGCCTTCCTCAGAATCCTGAAGAAGATCAGCATTGTCACCGTTGTCCAGGCTGCAACAGCCACTAACCCCAGCATCTGTATACCGAACTGCTTGAAGTCGCCCGTGTACAGCAGACCCTTGAGGCCTGCAGATGCGTTCGGGTTTGCAAGAAGTCCCACGGCTATGGTTCCCCAGATTCCGTTTGCACAATGGACGCCCACGGCACCGACGGGATCGTCTATGTGAAGCTTCAGATCCAGCTTCTCAACGACTTCCACAACCAGTATCCCAGCAACTATTCCCACAACTGAAGCTCCGATTGCATCGAAGGCATCACAGCCTGCGGTGACTGCAACCAGACCTGCAAGTGCCGCATTGAGGCACATTGAGACGTCTGGTTTGCCGTTCCTTATCCAGGTGTAGACCATGGTGGTGCAGGTTGCCACTGCAGGTGCAATGGTCGTTGTAAGGAAGATTAATGACAACTCGGACGGGGTGGTCGCCGCAGCTCCGTTGAATCCGTACCAGCCCAGCCAGAGGATGAACACCCCAAGTGCTCCAAGCGGGATCGAATGCCCAAGGATGGCGTTGACCTTCGTGACCTTGCCATCTCTGTTCCTGACGTATTTGCCGATTCTCGGGCCAAGGGTGATAGCTCCAATCAAGGCTGCTATCCCGCCCACCATATGGATGGCACAGGATCCGGCATAGTCATGGAAACCAAGCTGTGCCAACCAGCCGCCGCCCCATATCCAGTGGGCTTCAATCGGGTAGATGAGCATGCTTATCACTCCGGAGTACACGCAGTAGGCCGAGAACTTTGTCCTTTCAGCCATTGCACCGGAGACGATTGTCGCCGTCGTCGCGCAGAACACAAGATTGAATACAAAGTAGCTTGCATCTGTGAAGCCTTCCGAAGGGGAGGCTATGAATTCCTTGAAATGTGTGAACAGGTTCAGATTAGGTTTTCCTATAAGTCCATAGAGCATGTCCTCACCCATCATCAGAGGATAACCTAGCAGCATGAACACAACTGTGCCTATGCAGAAGTCCATCAGGTTCTTCATGATGATGTTTCCGGCGTTCTTCGCACGGGTGAATCCTGTCTCCACCATTGCAAAGCCGGCTTGCATCCAAAATACCAATGCGGCACCGATCAAAAACCAAAATTCAACAGTCATATTCCATCTCCTCCAATCTCATTTCACACCGAACAGAAGGTCCGCATAGGTGGGGAACGGCCAGTATGCCTTGTCGGTGATGAGCTCCGCCTTGTCACATGGAATTCTCAGCTCACCCATGGCTCCGATGAGTTGGTCACGGACCATAGCTGACTCTTCAACCACATCCTTTGCCTCATGGAGCTTTGGAAGGACGGACTCCAGCTTCTCGGTTTTGTTGCATATCTCTTCAAGAAGACTTGAGAGGGTCTTCACCAGACCTGTCTCATATGAGCATGGAATGTCTGCGACCAATGCCTTCTTGGCGGATGCCGCTTTGGCAACATCTGCGGCATAGGACTCTATTGCCGGAGCGATCATGGTCCTTGCCATGCTGACCATCGTGTTCGCCTCGATTATCACCGTCTTGCAATAGTTCTCCAGCATGATGTCACGCCTTGATCTGAGCTCCTCCTCGGAGAAGACGCCAAGCGAGGTGAGCATTGTGACGTTCTTCTCGTCAAGCAGGTGGGGCATGCAGTCTGCGGTGGTGCGGTAGTTCAGAAGACCTCTCTTCTCCGTGGCCTCTCTGATCCATGAATCGTCATAGCCGTTTCCGTTGAAGATGATCCGCTTGTGGTTATGGATGGTCTTCTTGATGAGGTTGTGCAGGTCCGTCTCGAAGTCATCTGAACCCTCAAGTCTGTCGGCGTAGATCCTGAGGCTCTCCGCGACGGCGCTGTTCAGCATTATGTTCGCGCATGCGATGCTGTTGGATGAGCCAAGCATCCTGAACTCGAACTTGTTTCCGGTATAGGCGAAAGGGGAGGTCCTGTTTCTGTCCGTTGTGTCTCTGTTGAACTTGGGAAGGACCTCTGCGCCAAGCTTCATCACCTTTCGCTTTGACCCCATGTATGGGGTGTCGGTCTCAATGGCCTCAAGGACGGCGTTCAGCTCGTCTCCAAGGAAGATGGAGATCACTGCAGGCGGAGCCTCGTTCGCTCCAAGTCTATGGTCGTTCCCGGCTGTCGCGACGGAGATCCTGAGCAGGTCCTGATAGTCGTCCACCGCCTTTATCACCGCGCAGAGGAAAAGGAGGAACTGCGCGTTCTGATAGGGCGTCTCACCGGGAGAGAGGAGGTTCTGCCCGTCGTCCGTGGCAATGGACCAGTTGTTGTGCTTTCCCGATCCGTTCACGCCTGCGAACGGCTTCTCATGGAGCAGGCATACAAGGCCATGTCTTGCCGCGACCTTCTGCATCATCTCCATTGTGAGCTGGTTGTGGTCTGTGGTCACATTGGTAGTCGTGTAGATCGGTGCCAGCTCATGCTGTGCGGGGGCAACCTCGTTGTGCTCCGTCTTGGCAAAGATCCCGAGCTTCCAGAGCTCCTCGTTCAGATCCTCCATGAATGAGAGCACGCCCGGTTTGATCGCTCCGAAGTAGTGGTCATCGAGCTCCTGACCCTTTGGGGGTTTTGCGCCGAAGAGTGTGCGTCCCGAGAAACGCAGGTCGGGGCGCTTCTCATACATCTCCCTTGTGACCAGGAAGTACTCCTGCTCCGGCCCCACCGAGGAGACGACGCGCTTTGTAGTTGTGTTCCCGAACAGCTTGAGGATTCGCAGAGCCTGCTTGCTAAGAACCTCCATTGAACGCAGCAACGGTGTCTTCTTGTCCAGAGCCGGGCCGCCGTAAGAGCAGAAGGCGGTAGGAATGCACAGCGTCTTTCCCTTTATGAAGGCATAGGATGTCGGGTCCCAGGCGGTGTAGCCTCTGGCCTCGAACGTTGCCCTGAGTCCACCGGAAGGGAATGATGAGGCGTCAGGCTCGCCTTTGATCAGCTCCTTTCCGGAGAACTCCATTATGACGCTTCCGTCCGGAGCCTTTGATATGAAGGAGTCGTGCTTCTCTGCGGTGATTCCCGTGAGCGGCTGGAACCAGTGGGTGAAGTGCGTCGCCCCCTTTGAGACGGCCCAGTCCTTCATCGCCTCGGCCACAGCGTTGGCAACGCCTATGTCAAGAGCGCTTCCCTCGTCGATCGTTTTTCTGAGGGAGTCATAGACCTCTGCGGAGAGTGTGGATCTCATCACTCGGTCGTCGAAAACCATGCTTCCGAAATAGTCAGATACTGATTCCATGTTAAATCTCCTTGTCTTGTCCTTGAAAACGAGAAAAGGCAAAGACGTTCTTTCATGTGTGACACTGAAGACGCCTTTGCCTTTCATTTCCTTGTCAGTTCTGTTTTTAGTAAAAGAAAGGCGTCCTCGAGCCATTGACCCGAAGACGCCTTTGCCTTCATTTGCGCTGAATATAGCCCAACAACGCAGCCCCTGTCAACGGGTTTGCATATTTTTTGTTTTTTTTCGGATCGTCATGCATAAATATAAATAAGGTGACAAAAAACCTTCATCGGGTTTTCGCAATTGATTCAACCCTTGACAAGTCTCTATTCCTGGAGTTATAACACCCAAAAATGAGCAAAGGCGTTCATTATCATATGGGGATTCCCCTGTATGGCAATGAGCGCCTTTTCTTTTTTCCATTCTCGACGAAAGGAGCTTGTATGCAAAAGGAAGGTCAGGTTCGAATTCCATCTGGATGCGCAATAGCGGCGGTGATCTCAAGGACCGGAAAGCCCATGACCGGTGAGCGGATCATCCAGGCCATGAAACCGATGCACGATCGAAGCAACGGTCTTGGCGGAGGTTTCGCAGGATACGGAATATATCCCGAATACAGGGATTTCTATGCGTTTCACATGTTCTTTGACGACAGGTCCGCACGCAAGGACTGCGAGGCGTTTCTCAAGGAGTACTTCGAGATTGTGAAGTCCGAGATTGTGCCGACCAGAAAGATACCAGAGATTACGGACGAGCCCATCATATGGCGATATTTCCTGGACCCGCTGAAATCGATGCTCATTAACCTCCAGCTGGACGAGAAGGAGCTTGTATCAAGGATTGTGATGAAGATAAACACGGACATCCGGGGCTCCTATGTGTTCTCCAGCGGAAAGAACATGGGGACCTTCAAGGCCGTAGGGTTCCCTGAGGACGTGGGCGTCTTCTACAAGCTCGATGAATACGAGGGCTATTCGTGGACGGCCCATGGCAGATATCCGACGAACACACCGGGTTGGTGGGGTGGGGCCCATCCATTCACGCTTCTGGACTATTCGGTGGTCCACAATGGGGAGATATCATCATACGATGCCAACCGAAGGTTCATGGAGATGTTCGGCTACAAGTGCACGCTCCAGACGGACACCGAGGTCATCACATACATTCTGGATTACCTGCTAAGGATACAGGGACTGACACTTGAAGAGGCTGCAAACGTGATTGCAGCCCCGTTCTGGAGCACAATAGAAAACGAGAGAGACAAGGGGCTTGCAGAGCGCCAGGCTTATCTCAGGACGGTGTTCCCAAGTCTCCTTGTCACGGGACCGTTCTCGATAATCCTTGGCTTCAACGGGGGCCTGATGGCTCTGAACGACCGTCTCAAGCTCCGCTCCATGGTAGTTGGGGAGAAGGATGACAAGGTCTACATCGCAAGTGAGGAGGCCGCGATCAGGGTGATGGAGCCGGATGCGGAGAACATCTGGGCCCCAAGAGGTGGCGAGCCTGTGATAGTGAGATTGAACGAAGGAGTGGAGCCATGACAATTGATTATCTCTATCCTGAATATGAGGTCATCCGCAACGAGTCGCGATGCGTTTCCTGTCGCATATGCGAGAAGCAATGCGCAAACGGTGTCCATGTCTTTGACCCAAAGCGTTCGATCATGGTTAGCGAAGATGCAAAGTGCGTCAACTGCCAGAGATGCATTGCAATGTGCCCCACAAGGGCAATCAAGGTCGTCAAGAGCAACTGCACCATAAGGGAGAACTCGAACTGGCAGAACGACACCGTCAAGGAGATCTACAAGCAGGCCTCAAGCGGAGGGGTTCTTCTCTCATCCATGGGCAGTCCAAAGGCTCTTCCCGTCTACTGGGACAGGATTCTTGTCAATGCTTCGCAGGTCACGAACCCTCCCATAGACCCGCTAAGGGAACCCATGGAGACCCGAGTGACACTTGGGGGGAAGCCTGACAGGATGGCAAGGGATGAAAACGGAAGGATAGTCTGCGATCTTCCTCCCCAGATCAGGCTGTCAATGCCGGTTATGTTCTCCGCAATGAGCTACGGCTCCATAAGTTACAATGCGCACGCTGCGCTGGCAAAGGCGGCGACCAGGCTGGGCATCCTCTACAACACCGGAGAAGGTGGTCTTCATGACGACTTCTATCAGTATGGTGCCAACACGGTTGTGCAGGTAGCAAGCGGAAGGTTCGGGGTGCATGAGAGGTACCTCGAGTCCGGAGCGGCGATTGAGATAAAGATGGGGCAGGGTGCGAAGCCCGGAATCGGAGGCCATCTGCCGGGCATGAAAATCGTCGGGGACGTGTCAAGGACAAGGATGATCCCAGAGGGCTCTGACGCAATATCGCCTGCGCCTCACCATGACATCTACTCGATCGAGGACCTTCGTCAGCTGGTCTTCTCCCTGAAGGAGGCGACACAGTACACAAAGCCAGTGATAGTCAAGGTCGCAGCGGTGCATAACATCGCCGCCATAGCAAGCGGCATAGCCCGAAGCGGCGCTGACATAATTGCCATAGACGGTTTCAGGGGAGGAACCGGAGCGGCCCCGACCAGAATCCGTGACAATGTGGGCATTCCAATAGAGCTTGCCCTGGCGGCCGTGGACCAGAGGCTGAGAGACGAGGGGATTAGAAACAGGGTCTCACTGGTCGCAGGAGGCTCGATACGCAGCGCATCCGATGTGGTGAAGGCGGTTGCCCTTGGGGCGGACGCCTGCTATGTCGCGACTGCGGCCCTCCTCGCCCTTGGCTGCCATCTGTGCAGGACGTGCCAGACAGGTATGTGCAACTGGGGGATAGCCACACAGAACCCGGAGCTGGTCAAGAGGCTTGACCCTGACGAGGGACGTGAGCGCCTTGTGAACCTGATGACCGCATGGAGACATGAGATCATGGAGATGATGGGAGGGATGGGAATCAACTCGATTGAGGCCTTGAGAGGAAACCGCCTGATGCTGAGAGGTGTCGGATTGACGGAGAAGGAGCTTCAGATCCTTGGGATTTCCCATGCAGGAGCTTGAGAAAGGTGCAGATATGGACAGGAGTGCAGAGATGACTACAACGATAGATGCCAATGGCATGGACCATAGGACAATAAACGAAAGGATCAGGTCAGCTGACGGGAAATGCCTTGTCTCTGGCTGCTGCGGACAGAGGTTCATCGCGGCTGGGATGTCGGACAAGGACATCACGATAGACGGCATACCCGGCAATGCATTGGGCTCATACCTCAATGGCGGAAAAATCGAGGTCCTGGGCAATGCTCAGGATGCCGTCGGGGACACAATGAACAACGGGACCATAGTGGTGCATGGGAACATAGGGGACGCCGTGGGCTATGCAATGCGAGGCGGAAAGATCTATGTCCGAGGAAATGCGGGATACCGTGCCGGAATACACGTGAAGGCCTACAAGGACAAGGTCCCGTTGATAGTCATAGGCGGAAGAAGCGGAAGCTTCCTTGGCGAATACCAGGCCGGAGGTGTGATCGTCATCCTGAACCTGGACACTCCGGACCGGAAATGCGTCGGGTTCTTCCCGTGCACAGGGATGCACGGAGGCAAGGTGTACCTTCGCTCGGAATGCTCTGATGTGGTGTTTCCGAAGCAGGTCAAGGCAAGAAAGGCGACCAAAAAGGACATGGATGAGCTGAAAAAGCTCCTTTCCGAGTACATCGGTATTTTCAATCTGGATGAAAACGAAGTACTATCTTCTTGTTTCACTGTGATAACTCCTGACAGTGAGAATCCTTACCGGCAGATGTATGTCGCAAACTGAAAGGAGATGAGCAGTAATGATGAACTATTCTCAGGATGAGGTCTTACAGTACACGAAGGAGGAGGATGTGAAGTTCATCCGTCTTGCCTATTGCGATGTCTTCGGCAGGCAGAAGAACATCTCCATCATGGCGGACGAGCTTCCACGTGCCTTTGAGCATGGAATATCCTTTGATGCATCGGCAATAGCAGGCTTTGGTGACGAGGAGCGCAGCGATCTGCTTCTGCATCCCGAGGCGCAGACGCTGATGCCTCTTCCATGGAGACCTGAGCATGGCAGTGTGGTCCAGATGTTCTCGTCCATAACGCTTCCGGATGGAAAACCCTTCAACTGCGACTCAAGGCAGATTCTCAAGGATGCGGTCATGGAGGCGGACAAGGCCGGATACTCATTCAGATTCGGACCTGAGCTCGAGTTCTATCTGTTCCAGAAGGATGAGAACGGCAGAGCCACGAAAATCCCATGCGATGAGGCCGGGTACATGGACATAGGGCCGGATGACAAAGGGGAGAATGTGCGTCGTGAGATCTGTCTGACGCTTGAGCAGATGGGGATCCTCCCCGAGCGTTCACACCATGAGGAGGGTCCAGGACAGAACGAGATCGACTTCAAGTACTCTGACGCCCTGGTCGCCGCCGACAACGCCATGACATTCCAGAGGGTGGTGAAGACAATAGCGAACAACAACGGCCTTGTCGCGGACTTCTCCCCGAAGCCGCTTGCACATCACCCCGGAAACGGCTTCCACATCAACATGTCAATCAAGGCTCTGCCAAGCGAGGAGGTCTTCTCCGAGATGATCGCCGGCATTCTTGCAAACGCAAAGGACATGACCGCATTCATGAATCCAAGCGAGGCCTCCTACCATAGGCTTGGAAGCCACAAGGCACCAAGATACGTCTCATGGTCCAGGGAGAACCGCTCGCCTCTGGTCAGGATTCCTGCGGCTGTGGGGGAGTACAGAAGGGTCGAGCTCAGATCCCCGGACCCGACGGCGAACCCATACATCGCATTTGCCCTGATGATCCACGCCAGCCTTTACGGAATCAGAAACAGGCTGCAGCTGTGCGAGCCGACTGACATGAACCTGTTCACGGCAGACAGCGATGAGCTTGCATCATTCGACAGGCTTCCGGAGAGCTTTGCGGAGGCCTGCAGATTGGCAGCCTCTAGCAGCTTCATCAAGGAGCACATCCCTTCTGAGATCCTCTCGATCTACTGCATGAGGTGAGGATTCTCAAATGGGTGGGCTTGAAGAGAGAAAATACAGTGTCCTCATTGTGTCGGAGGGTTTGAAGTTCAATGCTGCCCTCTTTTCTCTCATGCCCGAGTCCCGTTTCTCGCCGGTTAAGTATGTGTCCTGCGTCAACGCCGCAAAGAGGGAATGGATTGAAAGGAGCTACGACTTCGTGGTCATCAACTCGCCATTGAGGGATGACCCCGGTCTGGAGTTCGCAATCGACATCTCATCCTCCCGAGGTGTTGTGGTTCTGCTTCTGGTGGCAGCCGACCTCTTCGGGCCCATGATGGAGCGCGTCCGGCCACACGGGGTCTACACATTGGCGAAGCCTCTTTCAAGGGCTTCCCTTGAAACTGCGTTTGACTGGATGGCAAGCACCAGAGAGAGGCTCAGAAGCCTTGAACGTAAGACCCTTTCAATTGAGGAGAGGATGAACGAGATCCGCGTTGTGAACCGCGCCAAATGGCTTCTGATATCTGAGCTTGGCATGGATGAGCCCCATGCGCATAGATACATAGAGAAGCAGGCAATGGACTCGTGCATCTCACGACGGGAAGTCGCAGATCAGATCATAAAGACGTACTCGTCCCACTAGAGGCCCAGGTGGATGAGACGGACAGCTTCACAAATTCTATGAACGCCTCGTCCGCAAGTGGAAGAGGCTTCCCCGTTCGAATGTCCCGAAATTGTTCTTTCTGACTCCGAAATATTGATTAGTAAAATGAGGCTAAAATCATTCAGGATAGAAAGATTGTACCTATTCTAAGGAATCGGTTTCTTCTTGGGGATTACGCTTCTCATCAATACGTATGATCAGTGTGTTGGTTTTGAAGGTGCTGATGTATTTGACATCGGATGCAATTCCCATCACCAGTCTTATTCCGATGTTCTTTGTCGGATCCTGATCGTTTGTCTGGGTCATTTTGTAACGTTCAAGTGGATTGAAAGGCCTGCAGTCG
>JAGBRG010000209.1 GCA_017632495.1 Spirochaetales bacterium | reverse complement strand
CGCATCTAGATCCACATGAAAGAAAACCTTCTGCTCCGACATAGTGATAAAGTCCTTCTCAATTGTACCATCAACGGGAGTTTTGTGATATCATCACAAGCCATGAGACAGATAGATTTCACACCAAGAGGAATCTGCGCAGGCAGAATCACAATTTCATTGGATGACAATGACAAGATCCAGGATCTGTCATTTGTCGGAGGCTGCGACGGCAACCACAAGGGCCTTAGGGCACTGGTGAAGGGAATGAGTGCCACTGAGGCAATAGAGCGCCTTGAAGGCATCACATGCGGCTCCAGAAGCACTTCCTGCCCGGATCAGGTGGCAGTGGCACTTAAGCAGGCTCTTTCCAAGTGAAAAAGATTGCCCTTCTTGCAGCAGTTCTGATTCTCGCTTCAGGCACGCTTTGTGCCATAGATCCCAGGCTATCGGCCATGGGAGGAATCGGAATTGCGGTAAGAGGTGCCGATATGCAAAGCTATCCCAATCCTGCTTCCGTGTTCTTCGATGAAAACCGTAAGACGTTCTCGTTCCACGTGGATGTCGAGGACACCTTGGGAGAGCGGCCCATTCCGTACATTCCGTCGTCTGCCATGGACATAAACTTCATCGCGGACATGCTTACGCTGGGAATAGAGATAGACTGCTTTGCAATTCCAAGAATTGACAACACAAACGTCAACCTCTTTCAGGAGGCCATTTTAAGCTTTAATTTCAGCGCGGGATACGGAGCTTTCAGCGCCGGAATCGGCGTCACAGGAGGCTCTGTGCAGCAGCGCCTTGATGTTAAGATGGACTCGATCTGGGACTTTCCGGTTCAGGCCTATCTTTCACCGTTCGACCGCGTGGTCAACTCGGAGTACATCCAAGTCAGTGCGGGCCTGATGGCGGTTGCCGGAAACTTCAGCTTTGGCATGCTCATGTCCAACATCCTTGAGAGAACGGACTCGGGGACCGAGTTCAATTTCAAGACTCTTTTCTCCCATACGGGCTTCGGAGTCTACTACAGCAGAAGCCGCTATTCATCGCGCGGCATTATGAACAACTTCATCTACAGCTTCGGCGTAGACGTTGATAGTGCCTTCACAGATGACAGGACCATCAATGCAGGAGCCGAGCTTCAGTTCAGATTGGTCCGCGACTCAAGCATCAGCGCAAGAGCCGGCTACAGAGCATCTTTTTCTGACTTTGAGAACGGAACCATCAGTGCAGGCATCGGAGTCCTGATCCGCATGATCGAGGTAGCCCTGAATGCCGACTTCCCGAAGGACGAAAAGCCCCGAGCAAAAGTCTTACTGACGGTGTTGTTCTGACTCATTGACAACGGTGCCTCATCACAGTTAATATAATTCGGAAATTAATTCTAGGAGTAGAATCATGTCAAAGGCACATAGAGGAACAGGTTTGAAGGACGTCGCACTGGGCGGACGCGGAACATGCCCCGTCTGTAAGAGAGAGGCCATCAAGGTCATCTACGAAGTCACAGTTGACGGCGAGACCAAGAAGGTCTGCAAGCAGTGCAAGGCCAAGCTGGCAAAGTAAGAAAAATCATCAAACCAAAAGGGGCTCCGAACGGAGCCCAATTTTGTACGGGGGTACAACATGAAAAGCATGACGGCATACGGCTACGGTGAATTTCAGAACGAAAACTATCTGATGACCATGGAGCTCAAAAGCTACAACAACCGCTTCCTTGAAATCGGGTTCTTCGCCCCGCCATACCTATCCCAGTTCGAGGCCGTCGCCACCGAGACCATCAAGGCCCACGCCCAGAGGGGCCACATCGACCTCTCCGTGAAGGTCAAGAATCTTAAAAGCAATGTCGATGTCACTGTGGACACCGATGCTGCCTGTGCATACCTTGATGCCATGCGCCAGATCCAGGCCAAGGCAAAGGAAAAGAACATAGACCTTGTGCCCACCATGTCAGATGTCCTTGCCCAGGACGGAGTCCTGACAAGCGTCCGTACCGATGGAATCGAGGCCTATCAGGAAGGTCTG
>JAGBRG010000208.1 GCA_017632495.1 Spirochaetales bacterium | reverse complement strand
TTTGAAGTTGCTGAGCTTTGCAGGAACCAGAAGAAAAGAGCTGTAATCGGTCATACTGACGGCACAGTGAAGAAGAAAGAGATGTCCCAGATGGACCGGGTCGAAACTTCCTCCGAACAGCACCACGTTAGACTTGATCATACTCCTCCTGAGTCTCGGGGTAATAGGCATCCGCATCAGGACGTGAGCTGAAGCCCTTCTCCTCGACAGGCTTACCGATCATCTGAACAAAGGCCCTCATTATGGGTTTGACGGAATCCTCGTCAAAGATGGACATTCCGAAAACCTGTTTGTCTTTGTACTTTTTCTTGAAGGCCTCAAAGTTCTCCATAGCTCCGTCCTCATCAAGCTTGGTGCCGATAAGAACCTCCTTCTTCTGAAGAAGCTCCGGCGAGTATGTCTCAAGCTCGTGTCTTAAAAGCTCGTACTGGTCCAAGAAAGCGGGGTCTGACATATCCACAAGATATGCAAGGCCTCCGGTACGGGCAATGTGCTTGAGGAACTTAAAGCCCATTCCTGCACCCTGGCTGGCGCCTTCGATAATGCCTGGAATATCAGCCAGCACAACGTCCTGATCACCAAGACGCATCATGCCAAGCTGAGGAATTTTCGTAGTAAAAGGATAGGAGGCCACCTTGCTTCTTGCATTGGTCAGCATGTTCATCAGTGAGCTCTTTCCTGCGTTGGGAAAGCCCACAAAACCGATGTCCGCTATGACCAGAAGCTCCAGGCCTACGCGCATCTCGATACCGGGCTCACCCGGCTGTGCGAACTTGGGAGCCTGCCTAGTGGCTGTCCTGAAATGATAGTTTCCAAGGCCGCCTCTGCCGCCTTTGAGAAACACGAAACGGTCAATTCCGGTCAGATCCTTGATGATCTCACCGGTATGGGCATCCTTAATGACAGTTCCGGGAGGAACCGGGATTTCCATGTCATTGCCGTTTCTTCCGTAGCAGCGTGCTCCGCTGCCGTTCTTTCCGTTTTCAGCACGGAAAGTTCTGATGATCTTCAGATGGGCCAGAGTCCTGAGATTGTTCTTGACCACAAAAACCAAATCGCCGCCCTTGCCGCCGTCGCCGCCGTCCGGGCCGCCCTTCTCGACGAATTTCTCACGTCGGAATGAGACACAACCATTGCCCCCGTTTCCGGAGGCAATGTCGATATAGGTTTCATCTGAAAAACCAAACATAGGGTCCTTTTTCTTTGCAAGCGTTAATTCGCCAGAAGACAGGGCTGAGCCGAGATGACAGTGCTATTTGCACGGCTTCGAGGCGAAGCACTGAAATTCTGGATGAATTCACGCTTGCTTCTTTTACTCTTCGACAACAATGCTGACGTAGTTGCGGTTGTTTCTCTCATGATAGAGAACCTTTCCGCCTACCTTAGCAAAAAGAGTATAGTCTGATCCGAGGCCGACGTTCTCGCCCGGATGGATCTTGGTGCCGTGCTGGCGAACAAGAATCTCTCCACCCTTGACAATCTGACCACCGTAACGCTTCACACCGAGGCGCTGCGCATTAGAATCTCTTCCGTTCTTGGATGAACCACCACCTTTATGATGAGCCATTGATTGCCTCCCTTAAGCGTTGATCTTGTCGATCGCGAGAATTGAATACTGCTGTCTGTGACCCTGGGTCCTGCGGTATCCCTTTCTCCTGTGATACTTGTAGACACGAACCTTGTCGCCCTTGATGTTGGACTTGAGGGTGGCTACAACGCTGGCGCCTTTGACATACGGTGCGCCGAACTTAACGTCATCTTCTTTAACAACTGCAAGAACAGAATCGTACTTGACCTGGGCTCCGACCTCAGCGTCGACGAGGTCGACCTGGATTGCCTTTCCCTCTTCTGCCTTGTACTGCTTTCCAAGAATTTCTACGAGTGCGTACATTTAGACACATCCTTAAAATTGAATTTGCTCTGTCTTTATAACTCTGTATCGCACCTTTGTTCCATAAGTCTTTTGAATAAAAGACAAAAAACTGCTCTTGACTAACTAACGTTCGGTAGTTTTAAATAAGGCCATGGCAACAAGACAGGACATTTTGGACACACTTCTGACTCTGGGCGAGGAAAAAGGCCTTGCCAATGTCAGCCTTTCGGACGTTGCCTGTGAGGTAGGAATCCGCAAGGCAAGCATCTACAGCCACTTTGAAAGTCAGAATCAGATAATCGAAGAGGCAATCTCGTATGCATCCCGGATTCTCAGAAGCAGAGATTTCAACGTTGATTTCAAGGCAAAGGATGCCCATACACTGCTTGTCTCCCTATTTGACAGCATCATCAGAACCTTTGCCGAGAAACCTGTTTCTTCCTATTTCTCCATAGTCCAGCAGGGCTGTCTTTATGATGAGGTCTTTGCCGAGGAAAACCGTCAGTTGGAATCGATGATTTCCGTCAGAGTAAGAATCGCACTTGAGTTCTGCGTCCAGAGAAACTGGCTGGATATAAAGGATACGGACTATGCGGCAGATTTGGTAACATCCGCTGTCATACGCAGAATCTGCACAGTCCTCTCCTCCGACGAGGAATGGGAGACAGACCGCCTTGCCGAGGGACTTATAACATTGTTTTCATAAAGAAATTCGTATATAATTTTGTTATATACGGAGGTCTCTATGCCTAAAATCATTTCCAGCGCCGAACTCAGAAACAAATACAACGAAGTATCAGAACTCTGTCACAGATATGGAGAACCGACCTTTGTAACAAAGAACGGCAAAGGAGACCTTGCCGTCATGAGCATTGAGGCCTATGAGCAGATGGTTGCAAGATTTGAACTGTACTCACTAATTCAGGAGGGTCTGGATGATGTAGCCAAGGGAAGAACCAGGCCGTGGGAAGAGGCCATGGCCGACATCCGAGCGAGGTTATCAAAGTGAGATACTCTGCATTCTACACTGAGTCAGTGGAGAAAGATATCGAAGAAGCAGCTCGTTACATAAGGAATCAACTTCATAATCCTTCCGCCTCAGAAAACCTTCTAGCAGAATTATCCTCAGAGATAAGAGACCTCGAAGAAAACCCGTTCAT
>JAGBRG010000207.1 GCA_017632495.1 Spirochaetales bacterium | reverse complement strand
TTGAAAGAGCTTTTTTTTCATTTAAAGCATTTTCCATGCTGTGGATGATGCTTCTTTGACTCGAATCAAGGCTCATGCGCACTCGGGAGAGCCTATTTTCAAGCTGGGCCTTGGCACTTGATGGAGAGAATGCGGCCACTCTGAGCTTTACAGAGGAAAGACGGGTCGTAATTGCCTCCATCATGGACTGACGGATCTTACTGACTTTCTCAAGAACTTCCATGCTGCTTTCACAAACAAGCTCTGCTGCAGCCGACGGGGTGGGGGCCCTGAGGTCTGCCACATAGTCTGAAAGTGCCCAGTCAATCTCATGGCCTACGGCTGAGATCACTGGGACATCTGAATCATGAATTGCCTCTATCACGCAGTCTTCGGAAAAAGGAAGAAGATCCTCAACGCTTCCGCCTCCGCGGCCTACTATCATGACATCGGCTAAGAGAAACTCATTGACCTCTCGGATACGGGCTGCAATAGATGGAGCTGCATCCTGGCCCTGCACAATGGCTGGAAGAATTATTATGTCCATGCCGCCGTTACGGCGCCCTGTAATCTGAAGAATGTCCTGTAATGCAGCTCCCGTGGGGCTTGTGATGACCGCAACCTTACTAGGGCGCTTTGGGATGGGCTTTTTAAGGGAAGGGTCAAAGTAGCCGAGGCTATCATAGTGGCGCTTTCTTTCCTCAAGCATGGCCAGAATGTCACCTTCGCCTGCGCTTTGCATGGAGGAGCAGATTATCTGATATGTTCCTCTGGGCTCAAAGACGCTGATGTTGCCTGTCACTATGACCTTCATGCCGTCCTTGGGCTTAAATGGAACACGTGCTGTGCTTGTCCGCCACATGCAGCATCCTATTACCGCATCCTTGTCCTTTAAGGAAAAGTACCAGTGCCCTGTCGAGGCGGGGCGGAAGCCCGAAATCTCACCTTCGACGGTAAGGCCGTAGAAAGATCCTTCCAATGTGGTCTTGATGAGGCTTGTTAGCTCTGCAACTGACAGTTTGGGCATCTGGTTTTCCATATTTATTATGATAACAGAAAAAAAGGCTGCCTGAAACCAGACAGCCTTAGGATAATCGTTACAGATTACTCTTCAACGATTGCTCCGACCGGGCAGACGGATGCGCAAGTTCCGCACTGTGCGCACTTATCCTGATCGATGACATAGATGTCGCCCTCGTTGATTGCCTCTGTCGGGCACTCGCCTGCACATGTTCCACATGCAGCGCATGAATCTGTGATTCTGTATGCCATAGCAAACTCCTTAAAAAGAATTCCTTTTGTACTCCAAATATAGTGCCCAACATGGCCATGCGTCAAGGACAAAGCTTGTTGAAAAGGCCCCTTTTGGATTATGATTACTAACCATGAAGCAACTCGTGCTGGCTGAAAAGCCAAGTGTAGGAAGAGAACTTGCCCGCGTGCTGGGATGCATCAACCGCGGTAAGTATCTTGAAAGTGAACAGTACGTCGTGACATGGGCTTTGGGCCATCTTGTCACTCTCTGCCCGCCGGATTACTACGGCGCCGAATACAGACATTGGAACCTCAGAAATCTCCCGATTCTCCCCAAGAAGCTTGAGACCATGGTCATTGACAAGAGCAAGGACCAGTATGAAATTGTCAAAAACCTTCTGGACCGTGAGGATGTGGGGGAGGTCATCATCGCAACCGATGCAGGTCGCGAAGGGGAACTTGT
>JAGBRG010000026.1 GCA_017632495.1 Spirochaetales bacterium | reverse complement strand
CCGGGCAACAAGGAAGAGAACAATGAAGCATAAGATTGGATTCAACGCTCTGAGCAGAAACAACGCAGAACGCAAAGCCCTCAAGAGAAACATGGTCACAAGCCTGTTCCGCTATGAGAGAATCGAGACAACCAAGGCCAAGGCCAAGGAAGTCCAGCGTCTTGCCGAGAAGATGATCACAAGAGCCAAGGTTGACAATGTGCACAACCGCAGACTGACTGCCGCAATCCTTTACGATGAGGCTGTCGTTAACAAGCTGTTCACCGAAATCGCTCCGCTTTATGCTGACGTCAACGGTGGATACACCCGCATCATCAAGACGGCCAACCGCCTTGGAGACGCTGCCGAAATGGCAATCCTTGAGCTGACAAAGAAGACTGAGAAGCCTGAGAAGAAAGCCAAGGACAAGAAGAAGGAAGAGAAGAAGGACTGAGTTCCCGCTTCCTGAGAGAGCCCCTTGCAGGGCAAGCCGGAGTTGTAATGACTCCGGTTTTTTTATACTCTTGAAGCATGAAGAAATACTCCTTCCTGCTGTTCGATGCCGACAATACGCTCTTGGATTTCGACGAGAATGAGAGAACCTCACTGACCAGTACTTTCAAGGCTTTCGGGATTCCATGCGATGAAGATACCATCAGGCTCTATCACGGTATCAACCTCATGTATTGGAAGATGCTCTCGGAGAAGAAGATCAGCAAGGAGGAGCTTCTGATAAAGCGCTTTGCGACGTTGTTCGAGCGTATCGGTGTGGATGCGGATCCCGTGGCAACGGAGAACCACTACAGGACTCTTCTGGGAAAGGGATGCCAGGTTGTTCCCGGTGCGCTGGAAGTCTGCAGGAAACTCAGAAACGATTACAGACTCTATGTGATAACCAACGGTGTGGCAAGTACGCAGCACAGCAGACTCGAGGGTTCCGGGGTAGCCGCACTCATGGACGGAATCTTCATTTCAGACGAAATCGGCTATGACAAACCGGACGTCAGGTTCTTCGAACACGTGCAGAAGAGCATCCCGGGCTTTGAAAAGGACAAGGCCCTGGTAATCGGCGACAGCCTGTTCAGCGATATCAGGGGCGGAGTGGATTTTGGCCTGGATACATGCTATTTGAATGTCTATAATGAGAAGAATACCTCAGAAATTAAGCCAACATATGAGATTCAGGACATTGTTGAGCTTTTAAAGCTTCTCTAAACTGATTTTACTAACGGTTTGTCCCATCTTACTTGACAGTATTTCTATCAGCCAATAAGATTAACAACATGTATAAGGAGGGAATGTATGAATACATTCATATGGATCCTTCTTTGTCTGTGTTGTATAGGATTAGGCTGGCTTGGCCGCTGGCTTTATGGAAAAATCAAGCTTACTTCGGTTGAGCAGCAGGCTGTGAGACTGAAGCAAGAAGCCATTAGAGAAGCCGAAGCTCAGAGCAAGGAACTCTTGCTCGAGACTAGAGATACACTTCTGAAGGAGCAGAAGCAGCAGGAGCGCGAAGAGCGTGACAGGCGTGCTGAACTCCAGCGCTTCGAGAGAAGACTGCTCCAGAAGGAAGAGAACTTGGAGAAGGTCCAGGAAAGCCTGGATGCTGTCAAGTCAAGACAACAGGATAAAGAAGCAAAACTGAATACTCGTGAGAAGCAGATTGCCGAAAGCGAAGCCAAATGGGTTTCGGAGATTGAGCGTGTCGCAAGCATGTCCAGCGAAGAGGCAAAGAACCTGCTGATCGAGAAGATGCAGAACGAGGCTCGCCGTGACGGCCAGAGCCTGATCAACAAGATCGAGCAGGAAGCCATCGCCAAGGCAGACAAGACTGCACGTGACATCATCATCACAACCATCCAGAGACTCGCAACCGAAGTGGTTTCCGAGTGCACGGTAAGTTGGTTAGACCTGCCGTCCGTTGAGATGAAGGGCCGCATCATCGGCTGCGAGGGAAGAAACATCTGAGCCCTCGATACCCTCACCGGT
>JAGBRG010000025.1 GCA_017632495.1 Spirochaetales bacterium | reverse complement strand
TCCGACCCCGTCTGAATCAGTCTTCAAGCTTATTCAGAAGACTGCTTATCATTGCATTTCTGATTGCAGCTCTCTGTGTGTCATAACCGTCGATTGAAAGAGTGACAACTGGCTTTTCTGTTTCTTCAGCCTTCTCAATCTTCACAATCTCAACTTCTGGCTCTGCCTCCTTAGTCCTGTCTATGACTTCGGTGGAAAGCTCGTCCACAAGACTGTCCTTGTATGTCTTGTAAATGGAAGAAGCAATCTCAGCCTGTCTGCTTTCAATTTCCTCAGAAACCTGCTTTGCAATCTTGTCGGAAAGATTCTGCTCGGCAACAGCCTTTCTGACTGCACTGTCAATCATGGCAGGAAGTGTCTGCTCAATAGCCCTTCTGACACTCTGTTCAGTCTGGCTTGCAAGATCCTTGACGGTGCTTTCAGCAGCCTTCACGGCAGCATCCTTAGCCTCGGCCACAATGGCTGAAGTATCTACAGTCTCCGCTGAGGCCGCACTGCTCTGTGCCTTTTCAACAGCGGCACGCGGGCCATTATCACCGAAGATTGCACCGTATGCAAAAGAATCGGGCTTTGTAACAAAGATAACAGCTCCGCAGTAGAGGACCAGAACCATCAGTACTGTCAGCAGAATAAGTTTGCTCTTTTTCACTTTAGCGCTCCCTAATCAACCTATCATAAATATTAAATACTTGTTGTCGAAGTTTGTCCATATCTGTTTCGTCGTTTGTCACCACCCCTAACGGCACCTCGTAATCAACACACCTGAAGTCCACATCCTGTTGCGACTTTTCACGCAGCTTGAAAGACTCTTCGGAAATCCCGTCCCTGTTTAACGCCCTCTTCTGTCGCACATAGTAGGAAGCATCCACATAGATGACATAGTCGCAGAGTTTGTGAAAGCCCGAGCGGTACAAAAGAGCCCCGTTTAGCACAAGACTTCCATCAGGGTGACTTTCCTTCCACTTAAGAACAAGGTCTTTTAGCCATGGATAGAGAATGCCCTCAAGCTTTGTCCTCATCTCAGGATCAGAGAATACTATGTCAGAAATAGCCTTTCTGGAAAAACAAGTCTTTCCATCAACTTGATGTACCACACCCTGACCAAATAGCTTGATTATTGCATCAGAGTTAGCATCCAGGCCATCGTGAGCTATTTCATCCAGATCCCAGACCTCAAGGCCCATCTCTTTGAGAATTCTTCCCACGCGGTTCTTTCCACTGCAGCTTTTTCCGGTAAGCCCTATTATCATCAGTGCATCTCTCCCCAGCTTGAGCCGAACTCGATACTAACCCTGAGCGGGATACTGAGCTTATAGGCATTTTCCATACAGCTTCTGACAAGATCCTCCATGGCCTTCTCTTCTCCGTTTTCAATTTCGAAGATTACTTCGTCGTGGACCTGTAGAAGCATTCTGGATTTCATGTTCTGCTTCTGCATCTCTCTTTTTATGGAGATCATAGCCATCTTCATAATCTCAGCAGCTGTTCCCTGAATCACCGTATTGATGGAAACACGCTCTGCCGCAGAGCGGACTGCCTTGTTTGAGCTCTGCATCTCAGGAATGTATCTGATGTGTCCCATGGCAGTTCGAACATAGCCTTTTTCCTTAGCCTCTTCATGAACGCGGTTTATGAATGAGGCAACCCCGCTGTACTGCTCAAAGTACCTGTCTATGAACTGCTGAGCTTCCCTGCGGCTTACCTTGATGTCATGGGCAAGCCTGAAAGCAGACATTCCGTACATGATACCGAAGTTTATAGCTTTGGCCGTACGCCTCTGTGCAGGGGTTACCATCTCAGGAAATACTCCGTGAATCAGGGCCGCAGTCTCACGGTGAATGTCATCCCCGTTAATGAACGCGCTTTTGAGGTTTTTGTCATCCGACACATGGGCAAGAACCACAAGTTCAATCTGTGAGTAGTCGGCGGACATCAGCTTGCATCCTTTTTTAGGAACAAAGGCATCTCTGATTCTTCTTCCGTCCTCTGTGCGAACAGGGATGTTCTGAAGGTTCGGGTTCTTACTTGAAAGACGCCCTGTTGCCGTTCCGGTCTGAAGAAATGATGTATGAACTCTTCCCGTCTTTGGATTCACCAGAAGAGGAAGTATCTGAACATAGGTACTCTGAAGCTTGCTTGCCATCCTGTACTTTAAAATCAAGGCAGGAACAGGGTCATCCGTAGACACGGCCAAATCCTCAAGAACATCGGAATCCGTCGAGAAGCCCGATTTGGTCTTCTTTCCGGTAGGAAGGTTTCTGTCCACGAAAAGCACTTCCTGAAGCTGCTTAGGAGAATTCAGGTTAAAGCTCTTTCCGCAGATGCTGTAGATATCTTCCTGTATTGCCTGAATCTCCTTCTCAAGGTCGGCTCCGAAATCCTTGAGCTTTTCAGAATCAAGTTCAATACCGCAAAGCTCCATGTCACACAGGACAGAACTTAAAGGCATCTCCATGTTGAAAAACAGATCCGAAAGGCCCTTCTCTTTAAGTGATGTCTCAAGAGATGGAACTCTAAAAAGACTTTTTGCACAGTCTTCTTTGTCAAATCTGGTTAAGGCCGTGTTTAAAAGCCAGTCAGCCAGCATGGTGTCAAAGTAAGGACGACCTGAGTCGATGCCCCAGCGCTTTAAGACCTTGCACACTGTCTTAAGGTTCTGCCCGACCAGAGAGAACCTTCCAAGGTTACGGTTGAGGATTAACTTAATCTCATCCGAAGGCTTTAAGACATACCTTGTCTTTGGATCAAAGCTCAGAGCCAGGCTCAAAACATCCGCCTTCATGTCATCTTCGTCGGAAAGCTCAAGCTCCAAAGCCAAAGCAGAACCGTCGGAAAGAGAAGAAAGCTTTTTTTCAAGTTCCGCTGCATTTATCTCAACTGTCTCGCAGGACAGTTCTTCTTCCGTTTCAGCAGGCTCATCCTTTTCCTCAGAGAACTGCATTGTCTGGCTCATCTTCTGGGCAGCTTTGGCAAGAGTCTCCGAGCCAAT
>JAGBRG010000024.1 GCA_017632495.1 Spirochaetales bacterium | reverse complement strand
CTTTTTTATTAATCATGCGGTCATTTTAATAATATTTCTCAATCAAAGCCATCGCTTTTCAGGCAATCGCAAGTTGATGGGAGAAAAAACATACTTTTTTCACATTTTTTTCAATTATTTTTCAAAAAAGGTGAAATTTCTTTTTACAACTACTAAGAACACTGATATACTTCCCTATGGAGTGCATAATTTGCTCCTGGCACAATTGTGCTCTACTTTGGGGAAAAACATAGGATGAGTCTTTGGGAAAAATATCTTCGTAACCGCACGAAGCAGGAAATACTTCTAGACAGAGCCAGCTCTGCCAACCATTATTCAGTCTGGGGCATGATTGTCCTGGTTGTTCTTTATGTAGCTGCAACTATTGCATTAAGAACCAGTTCGGCATCTGAGGGCGTCTTCTTCATCGGTCACAGTCCGATTCCATACAGGTCAGTCACAGGAGCTTTTTCAGCTGTCTGCAACCTCTGTCTCATCCTGATGATTGTTCTGTACAAAAAGCCCGGATACATTGTTGCCGTCACTCTGACCATAGCTCAGATGCCCGGCATCATTGTGAGCATGTTCCATCAGCGCTACACTAGCATCTCCGGATTTGTCACCAACGTGGTCATATTCATCACGATATCTGTTCTGTACACATTCGTAAGCCGTTCGGCAAAATATCTCAAGAAGATACGCTCACAGGCCACCACAGACCGTCTTACAGGTCTTCCCAACAGATTTGCCGTATCAGAACTGATGCGTTACCTGATTCAGAAGAAAGAGACGTTTGCACTTGTTGTCATCAAGTTCAATAACTTTGATAAGGTCAACAATACAATGGGTCAGCAGGCCGGAGACAAGGCACTTGTGCAGATAGCCAACCGCCTTAAGTCCATTTCAGAAGAAGGTTCTTCCGGGACAACAGACTTCGCAGCAACCCGCAAGGGAAATGATTTCCTTCTTATAGTCAGAGAGTTCTCTTCCGAAGATCAGCTTCGTAAAACCGTTGACTTCTATTCAGATGCCATGAAGAAAGAGTTCATCATTGAGAACTGCAGCTTCTCTCTGTCAACATGCATCGGTTATTCAACCTATCCGACGGACGCAACTGAAGAAGAGACGGTATTCGACTACGCCTATACTGCCATGAATGAGGCAAAGAAGACCGACAATACAGGTTTCATCTGCCGCTTCTCGAAAGATATGCTCAAGGATGACAACTCCGTTGAAATCGAGCGCCAGATCAGAAGCGCACTGGACAAGGACGAGGTCCATTATCAGCTTCAGCCGCAGTATGATACTTCACATAAGCTCAGAGGCTTTGAAGCACTTGCCAGAATCAGGGACGACAAGGGTAAGTCAATCAGTCCTGTCGACTTCATTCCTATAGCCGAAAAGGCAGGTCTGGTTGAGAAGATTGACCACAATGTTCTTTTTGCCGCAACCAAGTTTGTCGGAGATATTGTAAAAAAGACAAAGTCCGACTTGGTCCTCAGCGTCAACGCATCCGTGCGCCACTTGCTTCAGAACGGTTTTGTTGATGAAATCAAGAGTGCTCTGAAGACAAGCGGACTTCCTGCAAATCAGCTTGAAGTTGAGATCACCGAGTCCATAATGATCGACTCCGTTGAAAAGGCCCTTGACTGCATCAAGCAGATCAGCAAGCTTGGTGTGCGCATTGCCATTGATGACTTCGGAACAGGTTACTCCTCGCTGAGCTATCTGAACACCTTCCCCGCTGATGTGATTAAGGTCGACCGCTCGTTCATCATCAACATGAACTCAAGCGAGACATCCAAGCAGTACGTCGCAGCAATCATTGCAATAGGTCATGTCATGGACTTCAAGGTTATTGCAGAAGGTGTTGAGGAAAGCGATCAGGTCGAGACTCTGAAGAACATCGGATGTGATTACATTCAGGGATTCTACTGGGGCAAGCCGCTGGAGCCTGAAGAAGCTGCCAAGCTTGTCTGATTTATTCAATAACCTCTAGATAAAAGCTCACAGGCCTGAATCCGTCGTTGCAGGATATCATTGCGCTCTTTTTGTTCTTCATCCAGCCGTCGTAGAAGTTTCCGCCGCCTGAGGCCAGTTCCTTTACAAAACTCTCCATAGATGTCCATGCGCTTTCACAAAGGTCCTTTGGCCTCTGACCGTCTGTTGAGATGAAGGTCTGCCCCTCTTTCAGGGTGCAGGCGTGCTCTATTGGGTTTTCGTACTTTTCCATCAGGTCCTTGTGGCAGACCTTGCGCATTACAGTGATTCTTACCTTTTCCATGATTTATGATTATAGGCCAAAACAATTGAACAGGAAATGACCTGATTGTATAATCACCCGAGCTGGAAGAATTAAATGAGAAAGATACTTGCCATTCTGAAAAAAGAACTGATGCTTACGCTGTCTGTGGCCGCTGCATGCATCGCACTTATAATCAACCCGCCTACGAAAGATATCATCAACGACATTGACTGGAGAACCCTTGGCACCCTATTCATGATGCTCACCATATTGGAAGGCTTCAAGCGTGAAGACATCTTCAGACCCTTGGTCAACTTCAGCACCGGGTTCAGAACAGTATCAAGTCTTTCGCTTTTTCTGATCTTCTGTGTCTTCTTCACATCCATGTTTGTCACAAACGATGTCTCTCTGATCATCTTTGTCCCGCTGACGATTCTTCTTTTCAGACAGGGCAAAAAAGAGCAATACATACTGCCTGTCATCTCAATGGAGAACATCGCCGCCATCCGTGGCTCTATGCTCATGCCGTTCGGAAGCCCTCAGAACCTCTTTCTTTACGGTAAATATGGTGTGAGTGCAGGCACTTTCATCATGCACATGGCCCCGCTTTCAGCCTTCTCCGCCATCCTTCTGATTATCTTCGTGAAGCTGATGTGCAGAAAGGACCCCAAGGAAAGAATTGAATTTGCAGAAACCAAGAAATCCCGCGCTGATGACAGCAAGTTGCACAAAGTCAGACGGCTTTGCTACATCTGCCTTTTCATCATGATTCTTACAGTCATTGTCACAAAGACCAGCCTTTGGCCCTATGCTGTGGCAATAGTTCTTGTTGGAACTCTTATTCTTGATGCTTTGATTCTCAGAAAGACAGACTATGTGCTTCTTGCCACATTCCTCTGCTTCTTCATATTCTCAGCATCAATCACCAAGAGCCCTGCGGTCTCGGACTTTTTAAGCCGCCTCGTTTCAGGAAAGGAATACTGGTGGT
>JAGBRG010000206.1 GCA_017632495.1 Spirochaetales bacterium | reverse complement strand
TTTGATTAAAAATTGTCAAATTCTAAATTTTCAATCACTGCTGCGATTGTGCGCAGGCTGTTCGCAACCTGTGAAGTGGCCAGCCGGAGATGCGAGGCACGCGGGCAAGGTAGCCAGCGCGGGATAACGCAGCAGAGGCGGTAAGGCTCTGCACAGGATGTGAATCGGTCTGTGCATCATGAGCAAAGCAATTGGGATTATTTCTGCCTATCAGGCCTATCAAACCGACCAAACCTATCAAACCTATCAGGCCTACCAAACCTATCAAACCTATCAGACCTACCAAAACCTTCCAATCTTGAGACAGACAGGCAGATAAGGCAGATTTGACCCAAAAATGTGTCAGAAAATCTCATATGTGTCAAATTGATACATATTCAGACCCATAATTCAACTTTGTTTCAAATTGTCCCAATCACAGAGGCAAGAACAGAAGCAAAACAAGACTAATAAAAGGGACAAAACCAGACGCAACAAAAGTATTTATTTACAACACAACCAGTTATCAAAAACTTGGCACGCGAAATGCTATTAAGAGAGTGTCCGGAACAAGAGCCGGACAAAAAGAAAAAACAAAACATTAGACATATATGGAGGTCTTACTATGAAGAACTATTTGATGACTAGAAACGCAGACTATGATTTCGACACACTGTTTAACGATGTATTCGGAAACTGGGGTATCAGAAACAGCACCTACCCTACAGTCAACGTCTACGAGGATTCAAAGGCTTTCTACGTAGAAGCTGAGCTTCCGGGATACACAAGCGATGAAGTCAACATCGATGTTGAGAAGCATATACTGCACATCAGCTCAGAGAAGGCTGAGAAGAAGGACGAGAGAAAGTATCTGGTCCGCGAGAGAGGCTATATCAAGTTTGACAGATCCTTCTCACTTCCTGAGGGAATCAACGAAGAGGCCATTGAGGCCGAGTTCAAGAACGGAATTCTGACCGTAACCTTGCCGAAGCTTCCTGTGGAGCAGCCCAAGAAGATTTCAGTCAAGATTGCAGGTTAAAATTTACTCCTCTAGATTCAGGGCCGGAGCTGAAAACTCCGGTCTTGTTTTTTTTGGCCATGCCGGCACTTCACTTAAAACCCGCATTTCACTTTAAGCCGGCACGTCACTTAAAACCCGCATTTCACTTTGAGCCCGCACTTCCCTTCAAGCTGTCATATCACTTCAGCACAGGGGCTCCCAAACAGCTATTTGGCTTTGGCACAGTTGATTAGCTTGTGCCTTTGATATACCATATATGGCATGAAAGTCGTAATTCTAGGCGCCGGGCGCAGAGGCATAAGGCTTGCAAGACATCTCGTTGAAGAGAACAAGGACGTCATCATCATCGATGAGGATCTGGATGATGTGAACACTGCAATGTCCAAAGTGGACTGCCTTGCCGTCAAAGGCAGCGGAACCAGCCTCGAGGACCTGAGTGACGCAGGACTGGCTGATGCGGATGCATTTGTCGCACTGACAGGAAGTGACGAGATAAACCTCGTCTCAAGCGGAATCGCAGCATCCGAATTCAATGTGCCGCTTACAATCGCATCGATTCGAAATCTTTCGTATACAGGCTACAGCGGAATAGGAACCTCGCTTATGGGAATCACACACATAGTGAACCCCACGCAGGAGGTTGCCGAGTACATCTATCAGGATGTCGAGCGCGGTATCTACAGCGACATCATTTCTTTTGAAAACTCCTCTCTTCTTCTTTACAACATCTATGTTGGAAAGGACTCACCTTATACCGACCACATGGTCAAGGAGCTCAGAAAGAGCATTAATGCGAACTTCATCATCGCAGCCCTTCTGAGAAACGGCGAGGCAATTGTTCCAAGTGGAGATACCATCGTCAGAGTCGGCGACACGCTCAGTCTGGCAGCGCGTGAGGAAAGCGTAGACAGCATCCTCTCCTCCGTCGGAAGAAAATCGATGAAGGCAAAGAGGATTGTGATTGTCGGAGCCACACAGGTTGCGGACTTCCTTCT
>JAGBRG010000205.1 GCA_017632495.1 Spirochaetales bacterium | reverse complement strand
GCAGTCTCCACGGATTTGGGAGCTTCAAACGCGGGAACAATAGGCGGGTGGCCATCAGTTTTCATGGCTTTTTCGACTTCTTTGTCCACGATAATTGACTTCTCTTCGACTTCCTTCTCCAGGATTTTGGCAATCTCTACAATAGCCGACTGTTCTGCATTCTTTGACATCAGGATGTAGTTTCTGAACTCGTTGTTTCTGACAACCTGAACGCCCACGGTTTTCTTCAGCAGAATGTTTCTGATTCCGACATTCTGAACAATTGAGACAGGCTCCATCTTGCCGGGACCATCGGCAGAACCAAGGACAATCTTTGCATCGGCAGGAAGCTTAACCCTGTCTCCGTTGTGGACAAGGCCCTCGAGAACCATTATGAAACCGGAAAGGATATCGGCGACGATGGTCTGACATCCGATACCGAAGATGACACCTACGGCTCCGCCTGTGAGGGTAAGGGCCTTGGTATTGATTCCGAAATTGGCAAGACAGACGAAGAATCCCACAACCGGCAGGATATAAGCCATATAGCTGTCAAGCAGGTTGCAGATGGTCTCGCCCCTTGGGGTTGCGACCTTTGCAATCAAAAAGAGAATCTTGTGAAGAACCATCTTGGCTATGATCAGGACACAGATCCACAGCATACAGGAGGAGATTGTGTAGAGGTTCACTCCGGTTCCCCACTCTCCGTTGAAGCAGTAGTACCAGATTGAATCAGAACCTACAAGCCAGGCGTAACCCGCAATCTCGGCAACAGCGAAGAGAAGGAAGATTTTCGTAAGAATCGGGAATTTCTCCTCCGCACTCTTGTCCTTCCATTTCTTGCAGTCGTTGGGCCAGCGCTCCTCAAAGAACGGCTTTTTCTTGCTCAGTATCTCTCCCAGGGTCAACACCATTTTTGCATTGGAATACCTTTCGGAAATCCTGTCGAATCCAAGCCCTGTTTCTTTATCAAGATCCTTGATTTTGTACTTTCTGCATGCAATCAAAATCAATGCAATACAGAACGTCAATGCAGCCAGAACAACGATGAGAATCGGAATGACGTTTTGCATCAAGCTCACCTCAAGAGGTCTCATTACAAGGAAGAAACGGTTTCCGCTGCGCTTGACAGAAGCAAAGTAATTCCTATCGCCGACTTTCAGATTTCCGTTGAAATTGTCTCTGAGTTTGTTTTCCTGAAGTCCGATTGAAGAAACTCTAAGACCTGTGTAATTGAACGAGCCGTCGCCCGGAACAAGCTCTCCATTGATATCTGTGGCCATGTAGAGGATGTTGAGCGTATCGCTGTCTATGACCATGAGAACAGAATCATCGGTCATGCTCACCTTCTTGAAGGCGCTCTTATAACCGAGGTTCTTTCCTATTTCCTGAGACTCATAAGGATTGGCGAAAACAAGAATCATTCCGCCTTCCTGCTTGTGGGTTTCAATCAGAGAGACTCCGACCTTTGCCAAGGTCTCTCCCATAAGATTGTCATACTCAGAACTGAAAACCAGCTCCGGCTTTCCCTCTAAAATGGGATAGAAAGGAGAGTTTGCGTCAACCTTGAACTTGTCATATCTGGAATTGGTTACCACTATGTCTCCGTTTTCATCTATGACGTAGATGTAGCTGACTTCCATGAGCTTACAAAGCTCTGCGATATATTCCTGTGTAATCCGCTCTTCTTCAGTATGATTTAGGACGCTTCTGACTATCTTGGCACGAGTCAGATACTCTTCATCAAACCACTCCTTGAGCTCATCGATGGATTTTTCGTTCTTATCCAGAATATCTACGACATTGTTCACCTTTGTCCTGCTGAAACGGAACAAGTCTGCATAGGAGGCCAGAGAAGAGAGGTATGCGCTGAGGAAAAGGATTGAAGACACTGTGATGATACTTGCTATCTTCAGCCTGTTGGCAAGAAGCCTGTTCCAGCCGGTGCCTCTCTCATATCTGTCATCGAGATAGATTATGGCATATATGGCCATAAGGCCTGTAAACAGAGCCAGCAGAACCGAGGACATGGAAACAACACCACGGATGGCAGACTCTACTTCTTCTTTCGGAAGAAGGGCAAGAACCACGGCATCTTCCAGGGCAAGTCTTGTTGCATAGTATTTAACCCCGTTTGAACTGATATTAAGAACCATATCATCCATCGGGAACGCATTCAGAAGATCTTCAGCTGTCTGGATTTCTCCGTGACCTTTTACATTCAAACCGAGAAGCTTGAGGCTCTTTCCTCTCAAAGATCCATCCGGACTGGACAATATAGAGCCGTCATCACTTTTTATAGCAACAAGGAAGCCCGAGTTTCCGATAGCTATGCGCTGAAGGACATTTCTCCAGTCAAAATAGTTTCTGACATCGATTTCGGCCTGAGGGCGTGCATTACTGAAGGCAATGATCCATTTTTTTCCGACTCCCCAAAAGAAGGAATCATCGGCTGCTTTCATGCTGCCTTCTGTCAGATAGTAGTGCGTCAGAAAATCTTCGTAGTTGACGATGCCCTTAAGGTTGCCGGCAGTTTTCTCAAACTCGTCATTGTCCAGCATCTGGCAGATTCTTTCGGCATCAAGCCCCAGCTCTTCAGCCTCTTCCGGGGTTCCGTAAAGAAGGTTCGCATTTCTGTCCAGGACAACCAGATTAGAAACTCCGCAGGAAACGGAGATGTCATCCAGAAACTCTTTTGCCTCATCTATCGTTTCATAGTCTGCCAGCTTGAAGGCCGAGGCCTCTAGCTTTGAAAACAGAATCTTCAGAGAGCCGATATCAGCATAATAATTGTTCTGAACTATGGTCGGGATATGGTTGGCGACGATGTCCGCCTGCTCCAAAAGCTCAGTCTTTGCCACATTGGTGAAAATGGCACCTTCAATCAGATAGAAAAAAAGGCATGAGACCAGCACCGTCAGGAGCCACATAACCACTATCAGAGTCTTTCTCTTATTCCACTTAATACTCATTTGAACCCTCGGAATACAATGCTTTATTTTAACCTTCGCGGATAACAGTTTACAACCAAAACTTGCATAGTGTCAGCCATACGGAATAGAATATGCAGGGATAATTCCCTCATAACGGAGAGAAAAGATGGCGGAACACCTCAGACTCAAGAAATCAAACTGCAAAAACTGCTACAAGTGCATCAGACACTGCCCCGTGAAATCCATACGCTTTTCGGCAGGTCAGGCGAACATCATATCCAACGAGTGCATCCTCTGCGGACATTGCTTCGTCGTCTGCCCCCAGGATGCCAAGGAGATTGTCGATGACACTGAGAAGGTCAAGGTCCTTCTTTCCGGCGAAAACCCTGTTGTGGTCTCCCTGGCTCCGTCTTTCATCGCAAACTATGACGGAGTTGGAATCGAGAGCATGCGCGAGGCCCTGAAGAAGCTGGGCTTTCACGATGTTGAGGAAACAGCCATAGGCGCCACCATCGTAAAGCGTGAATACGAAAGGATGCTCAAGGAAGAAAAGCCGAACATCCTGATTTCTTCATGCTGTCACTCCATCAACCTTCTTATAAGAAAATACTTTCCTTCCCTTCTGCCCTATCTTGCCAACGTCACAACCCCGATGCAGGCCCACTGCGCCGATATCAAGCGCAGAATCCCTGAGGCAAAGACTGTCTTCATCGGTCCCTGTGTAGCCAAAAAGGACGAGGCCGACTACTCAAACGGCTCAGTGGATGCAGTTCTGACCTTCGAGGAGCTTTCCCAGTGGCTGAAGAATGAGCAGATCGAGCTTAAAAAAGATCTGGACAGCACAGAGGAAAGCCGTGCAAGGTTCTTCCCCACAACAGGCGGAATCCTCAAGACAATGGATTGCAATGAAAAGGGCTACACCTATCTTGCCCTGGACGGAGTTGAAAACTGCATAGCAGCCCTGAAGGACATTGAAAAGGGCAATATCAGAAACAGCTTCATAGAGATGTCCGCCTGTATCGGCGGCTGCATCGGCGGTCCTGTGATGGAAAAGCATCACCACAGCCCGGTCAAGGGTTACATCTCCGTATCTTCCTATGCAGGAAGCAAGGATTTTGATGTAAAGCAGCCCGAGGTTGCAAAGATAAAGTACACATACTCTCCGATAGAGCATCAGGCGGTAATGCCTTCGGAGTTTGAAATACAGAACATCCTTCACGAGATGGGCAAGTTCAAGCCCTCCGATGAGCTTAACTGCGGCTCCTGCGGCTACGAGACCTGCAGGGACAAGGCAATAGCAATCTTCCAGGGCAAGGCCGTTGTCTCCATGTGTCTGCCGTTCTTGAAGGAAAAGGCAGAAAACTTCTCCGACACTATTGTAAAGAACACCCCCAACGCACTGATTGTCGTAAACGACCGCATGGAAGTTCAGCAGATCAACAATGCCGCGGTCCGTCTTCTTAACATCAGGTACAAGAGCGACATTCTCGGAGACCAGCTTGTGCGCATCATGAGCCCTGATGATTTCATGCGTGTTCAGAGAACCAAGCAGGGAATCTACAACCAGAGAGTCTATCTTTCAGAATGTGACCGTCATGTTGAGCAGACCATAGTCCCGGCAGAGGACGGGAGACTTGTCATAGGAATAATGCACGATGTCACCGAAGAGGAGCGCGAGCGCAGAAAGAAAGAGAGTATCGGCCGCGAGACGGTAGAAGTTGCCGACAAGGTCGTTGAGAAGCAGATGCGCATCGTCCAGGAAATTGCATCCCTTTTAGGAGAGACGGCCGCCGAGACAAAGATCGCCCTTTCCAAACTCAAGGAGTCCATCAACGATGACTGAATACTTTGCGGAAATCGGCTACAAGAGCATAAACCACTACGGTGAGCAGCTATGCGGAGACCATGTGGACGTTGTTGAGGGCGACGACGATTCATACGTCATTGTCCTTGCTGACGGACTTGGAAGCGGCGTCAAAGCCTGCATCCTCTCCACACTGACTTCGAAAATCATCTCCACGATGGTCTCAAACGGCCTTTCGATTGAAGAATGCGTCTCAACCATCGCCGCCACCCTTCCGGTATGCTCCGAGCGCGGGGTGGCCTACTCCACCTTCACGATCATCCACCTGATTCATAACGAGACCGTTGAGCTCATCCAGTACGACAACCCCCAGGTCATCATGATCCGTGACGACAAGCTCTACGAATATCCCAAGACCGAGCTGAGCATAGACGGCAAGAAGATCTATTTCACCAGCATGAGGCTCAGGGAAAACGATGTCTTTATCGCCATGAGCGACGGCTGCCCCCACGCCGGAGCCGGAGAAGAGTACAACTACGGCTGGAAGCGCGAGGACATTGCAGCCTTCATGGAGACCATGTCCATCGCAGGCTTCACCGCCAAGGCCTTAAGCGCCCTTCTTGTGGACGAGTGCAACAAGCTCTATGAGCAAAAACCAACTGACGATGCCACAGCCTGTGTTGTCAGAATCAGAAAGAGACTTCCTGTGAACATCCTCTTCGGGCCTCCTGAAAACAGGGACGACAGCGAAAGGATGATGAGCCTTTTCTTCTCAAAGAGGGGAAAGCACATAATCTGCGGAGGAACTACTTCCACAATCGCAGCCAAGTGGCTTGATAAGCCCATCAAGGTGGACACAACATTCCAGGGTGACCCCGACATTCCTCCGACGGCCGAAATAGAGGGTGTGGACCTTGTCACAGAAGGTGTTGTGACCATGGGAAAGGTCATTGAATATGCCGAAGATTATCTTGGAAAGAATGAACTTGCCGACGCCTGGGGCTACGGACAGGACGGAGCCTCCAAAATCTGCAGGGCTCTTTTTGATGAGGCCACAGACATCAATTTCTATGTTGGAATGGCGGTGAACCCCGCCCATCAGAGCCAGGGGCTTCCTATAAACTTCAACATAAAGATGAATCTTGTGAAGCAGCTGTCAAAGGCCCTGGAGCAGATGGGAAAACACGTCAGCATCAGTTATTTCTGAGCTCAGGCTTTACACACTTGAAGTCAATTCCCCTTTCTGATATATTCATTCTGTCATTTGGAGAGATGTCCGAGTGGTCGAAGGTGCACGATTGGAAGTCGTGTAAGGTCAAAAGCCTTCGGGGGTTCGAATCCCCCTCTCTCCGTTTGGGGACAGATTCTGCGCTGCCAGCACCACCCAACCCCGCCAGGACCGGGAGGTAGCAACGGTAAGTGGCTCGTTGGAGAGACGCAGGCGATTTGTCCCCATTTTTTATGCAAAAAAAGCCCGGAAGGCATCTTCATGCCGCCGGGCTTATTTGTCAGATTTGCCAGACACTCAAAGAACGTGGACAGACTCTGCGTCGAATACCAGATGGCACTTGTCTCCGACGTTGTAGATCTTCTTGTTCTTCGGGTTCTTTTCCTCAAGCTTGACCAGAGAGTTTCCGACCTTGACATGGTAGTTCTGATAGGAACCCATGAAGCAAGAGAGAACGACAGTACACGGAAGTCCGCCTTCGTCCGCAAGTGTTGCAGCCTCGGGTCTGAGAACCACGGTGTAGTTCTCCCCTTCCTTCATCTTGTCGCTGTACTCGACACGGGTCTTGTTGCCCTCGACATCCAGAACGGCATACTTTCCGTCTTTTCCGACCATAGGTCCGCGAAGGAAGTTGGCCTCGCCGATGAAGTCTGCGACAAACTCGTCAACAGGATGATAGTAGATCTCCTGAGGAGTTCCCATCTGTGCCACAACACCCTTGTTCATGATGATGATCTTATCGGAGATTGCCATGGCCTCGCTCTGGTCGTGTGTGACGTAGATGGCCGTGATTCCGACTTCCTGCTGGATGCGGCGGATTTCGGTTCTCATCTGGACACGCAGCTTAGCATCGAGGTTTGAAAGAGGCTCATCGAAAAGCAGTACCGACGGCTCAATGACAAGAGCTCTTGCCAGTGCGACACGCTGCTGCTGTCCTCCTGAAAGCTGGTTTGTCATTCTTGACTCCATGCCCTCAAGCTCGACGAGCTTCAGAATCTTGGTGACCTTCTCTTTGATGACGTCCTTGGGCATCTTGCGGAGCTTCAGACCGTATGCGACGTTGTCGAAGATGTTGTAATGCGGAAGCAGTGCATAGCTCTGGAAGACCATTGCAGTATCACGCTTGTTCGGTGTCAGCTCGTTGATAGCCTCGTTTCCGAGGTAGATTTCTCCCTCGTCCGGGCTCTCAAAACCTGCAATCATTCTCAGCGTGGTTGTCTTTCCGCAGCCTGACGGGCCCAGAAGAGTTACGAATGTGCCGGGCTCGATTTCCAGTGATGTGTCCTTGACGGCATAGAATTCCTTACCTGTCTTAGGATCCTTGTATATCTTTGAAATGTGATCAAGGCGAACGCCTTTCTTTTCCTTGGCCATGATTAGTCTTCCTCCTTGATGACTCGGCTGGTACCGAAGTGCTTAATGATGGTGTTCATAATCAGAACAGCACCGTAGGTGATGATGATAAGGATTGTTGCGAACGCACAGGCAAGTCCGTAGGCACCCTTTTCAGCAAACTCGTTGATCTGGACGGTGATGAGCAGGTAGCTCGGTGTGACCAGAAGAATGATTGCGGAAATAGCCGTGATGCTTCTGACGAATGCTGTGACAAGTCCGCTGAGGAACGAATCCTTGATAAGTGGCAGCGTGACTGTGGTAAAGACCTTCATGCTGTCCGCACCCATATCGTATGCGCTTTCCTCGATTGACTTATCAATCTGTCTCAGAGCTGCGATACCGCTTCGGGTACCGGTTGGCAGAGATCTGATGATGAAGACGATGACAAGAATTGCACCTGTTCCGTAAAGACCCTGCAAAAATCCTGTGTGGAAAACTCCGCCGCTGAATCCTCTGATGTATCCTACACCCAGAACAGTTCCCGGAACTGCCATGGCAAGCATGGAAACTGCCTCGATGAAGCCCTTTGCCTTGAACTTTCTCTTAACAACAAGGTAAGAGATGATCATTGAAAGCAGAGCCGTAATCGGAGCTGAGATGAACGACAGGATGAACGAATCCTTGAATGCCTTGAAGCCCTTGTACTTTGTGAAGACCTGGCCGAACCACTTGAACGTGAACGGGAAGAACTTGAAGCCCCAGGTCGGGAAAAGTGCTCCGATAGGAACGCAGATGTACATCAGGATGACGAAGCTTGCTCCGATGGTACAGAAAGCTGTCAGAGGGATTCTGACGCTCTTGTCTTCGATGAGCATTCTTCCACGGGAAGCCTTTCCTGTAAGGGTGGCTGTGGACTTCTTCTCAAGAACGTACTTCTGAACTGCGAACATGGCCAGTGTGATACAGAGAAGAACAACAGCCATTGCAGCGGCTCCTGCCTTATCGTATGCACCTGTGATCTGCAGGTAGATTGTCGTAGCAAGAGTATCGTACGAACCTCCGATGATCATCGGGTTTGCAAAGTCGGCGATGGACTCGATGAAGGTGACAAGGAAGGCATTTCCGATTCCGGGAAGCAGAAGCGGCAGCGTGACGCTTGTGAAGACCTTCATTCTGGAAGCTCCCATGTCACGGGCAGCCTCTTCCAACGACGGATCTATATTCTTCAGAAGGCCTCTGAACATCATGTAACAGACCGGGAAGAAGGTCAGGGTCTGTACAACGACGATACCCCAGAATCCGTAGACGCTGTTGTCATAGATTCCGAAAAGATACCTTGTGATGATTCCGGACTTTCCGAAGAGCATTATCATGGAAAGTGAGAGAACGAACGGCGGGGATACGACAGGCAGCATTGAAACCACCTTGAAAAGTCCGCCGGCGAACTTGTTGATTCTCACGTATATTTCAACGTATGCGAAAAGCAGACCGACCGCCGTGGCCAGAAGACCTACGACAAATCCTACTTTTAGGGTGTTGGTTATTGCTTTTGTGAATGTCGGTATCTGGAAGACTCTCTTGAATACCGAGAACGAGAAACCTCCGTCTCCTACGAAGCTGTCCACCAAAAGGATAGCCAGAGGATAGAGGATGAACAATGTAAGGAATGCAATAAGGACGACGATTGTCGTGACCATTATCGGATCGGCGAGCAGTTTTCGCCTTTCAAGACGGGCACCCTGGGCGCTTGGCATCTATTCCTCCTCCTTTAATATGGTTTAACCAAAATGAGGATGGCGGATAGCCCACCATCCTCATTTGAGCAATTATAAATCACTCTTTCAGAATCAATTACTTGACCTGGAATCTTGACTCGTCGCCTGTTGCAGCACCGGCGCTGGCGAGAGCTGCCATAACCTCGGAGACATACTTCTTTGTGTTGGCAGTTGCATCCTCGAAGTCATAGTTGATGACGTTGTTCGGATCAAGACCAAACTCGTAAGCGATCTGCGGCTGCTCTGCGTTGTCCAGAACCAGGAACTGGTAGGAACCGTTCTCCTTGGCCAGGTTGACGCAGTTCGGTGAAAGAGCATACTCGATCCAGAGCTTAGCAGCGTTCTGGTGCTTTGCGCCCTTGAAGATTGCTGTTGCTCCGATCTCACATGTTGTTCCGCTTGAAGGAATGACAAGACCGATGTTGGTGTAACCGTTGTCTACGATCTGGTAGATTCCGTCGTGGAGGAATCCGATACCGATGACACACTCACCTGTTCCGACGTTCTTGGAAGGACCGGAACCGGACTTTGTGTAAACCTCGATGTTCTTGTCCAGGTCAACGAGATACTGGATACCAGCATCGTGGCCGTACTTCTGGATGACGGTGTTGATGACAAGCTTAGCTGTTCCGGCTGTGTTGTAGTTTGAGAGCCAGATCAGACCCTTGTACTCAGGCTTGAGAAGATCCGGGAAATCTTTCGGGGGCTCGAGTCCGAGTCTCTTGAGAGAATCAGCGTTGTACATGAATCCGAGAAGACCGGTGTAGATACCGTACCAAAGGTTATCCTGGTGCTTGTAGACGCTCTTTGAGATGTGAGAAGCGTTCTTTGCATCATATCTCTCCAAAAGGCCCTCTGAAGCAAGCATGTTGTAAGGATCTGTTGTACCGCCGAAGAAGACGTCAGCAGACGGGTTGCCCTTCTCTTCCTCAATCTTGGCCTGAACTTCACCTGTTGAAAGGCGCTGATATGTTGTCTTAATGCCGAAAAGCTTCTGGAAGTTCTCAACTACTGCGGAAAGATACTCTTCCTCACATGAACCGTAAACAACCAGCTCACCTTCTGCCTGAGCAGCCTTAATGAGTGCTGAATCAAAACCTTCAACTGATGTTGCCTTTGCGGCTTCCTGAGCACCCTGTGCGAAAACGCCAGCCATAGCTACCAAAAGAACGAGCAGCACTACTGTAAGTTTCTTCATTTTTCCTCCTATTGACCCAAAGGGGCCGTGTAACCCAAATAATAGTCCGTGCGTAGCAACGAACAACAAATAGATTATCGCATTGGTTTTTGCATCGGTCAACGAATAGTTTAGTAGTCTACACGGCGATTATTTGGTATCATTAGTCCATGGCCTACGAAGTGACAGCAACACGCAAAAGACCTCAGCGCTGTCAGGACCTTGTCGGTCAGGAATTCGTCGTCTCAACCCTGAAGAACTCAATCCAGCAGGGCAGAATCGCCCATGCCTATCTTTTCAGCGGACCCAGAGGCGTTGGAAAAACCACCAGCG
>JAGBRG010000204.1 GCA_017632495.1 Spirochaetales bacterium | reverse complement strand
TTCGGCGGCTGGCTGTTTTCAAAGCGCCATGGCTACAGGCTTATGGACGTTGCGGACCATGTTATTGCGGGAATCCCTCTGGGCTATACCTTCGGCCGTCTTGGAAACTTCATAAACGGAGAGCTCTGGGGCCGCGTCACAGCAAGCCCCGTAGGAATGGTCTTCCCCGATGCACCCCGTTTCTCAACACAGCTTCAGTGGGTGCAGGACGTTGCTCAAAAAGCCGGAATGGATATAAGAGGCCTTTCCATGGTGAACCTTCCCAGGCATCCGTCACAGCTTTACGAGGCTTTCTTTGAGGGAATCTTCCTTTGGCTGGTATTGTGGTTCCTTATCAGGCCTCTTGCAAAGAAGTTATCATCAACAACAGGTCCCGGAATCATGTCTGGTTCATACTTCATCGGATACGGAACCGTCAGATTCTTTCTTGAATACCTCAGGGAACCGGACAGCCAGCTGGGCTTCATCATCGCCCTGGGCAAGGAAACAGAGCCTACGGCCCTGTTCAAATCGTTTTTAAACATCTCGATGGGCCAGATTCTGTGCTTTGTCATGATATTGGCGGGAATAGCCATGATCATCTATGCAAAAAAAACAGAACCCGTCACATACAGGAAAAAGTCAAAGGGGAAAGCCAATGCAGGTAAACGAAAGAGTTGAAAGTCTCAGAAGCCAGATGAAAAAGGCAGGTCTTGATGCCTTTATCATCAACGGAACAGATCCTCATCAGAGCGAATATGTTAGCCCCAGATGGCACACAAGACGCTGGATAAGCGGCTTCACCGGAAGCGCAGGAACTGTCATTATCACTCAGAAAGAGGCTCTGATCTGGGTTGATTCAAGATACTTTGTCCAGTGCGCAGACCAGATTAAAGGCACGGTCTTTGAGATGAGAAAAACCGACGGCCCTGAGGCCAGCTCCCCGATAGACTATCTTCAGAAGAACTTTTCAAAAAACCAAAAGGTCGGAATTGCCGAAGAGACTCTGATGCTCAGCGAAAAAGAAGAGTATAAGAAAAAAGGTATAAACATCCAGGCAACAGAGGACCTTCTTGACCACATCTGGAAGGACAGACCCCAGATGCCAGACTATCCGGTCGAAAAGATGGACGATGCCCTGTGCGGCCTTTCTGGCTCACAAAAAATAGAAGAAATTCGCAAACTAGGACATCAGAACAGCGAAGACTATCATCTTATCTCAAGTCTTACCGACATTGCCTGGATTCTGAATCTCAGAGGAACGGATGTTGAGGACACCCCTGTTTTCCTTGCCTATCTTCTCATCGGCCCCAAGGATGTGAAGCTCTTTACTCCGAAAAGCAGATTCAAAAATGTCAAACCTGACTGCTACAGCGTCCATGAATATGATGATGTGACACAGGAGCTTTCAAAACTCTCAAACGTCACTGTGAGATTTGATCCCGAAAAGACCAATATGAAACTTGCCTCCGCCCTTGAAAAGGCAAACGGCGTAAAAATCTCAAGAGGCCGCGATTATTCTTCGGATTTAAAGGCTGTAAAGAATGATGCAGAGCTTGAGGGCATGAGAATCGCCCACATCCTTGACGGTGTTGCCATGGTGAACTTTCTTGCCCAGGTCAAAAGCGGAGAGTATGACTTTACAGAAGTCACAATCGCAGAGGCTCTTTCTCAGGAACGTGAACTTGAGGAGGATTACCTCGGACCTTCCTTCAGCACTATCGCAGGCTTCGGCGCACACGGTGCGGTTGTTCATTACAGCGCAACAGAGGAGACGGATATCCCCATTACAGGAAACGGCCTTCTGGTTCTGGACTCAGGCGGACAGTACAGCTGCGGAACAACGGACATCACAAGAACCATTTTATTCGGTAAGGCTACCCGCGAGCAGAAAGAAGACTACACCCTTGTTCTGAAGGGTCATCTTGCCCTGTCTTCACAGGTCTTCCCAAAGGGAACTTCCGGACATCAGCTTGATGTGCTTGCACATCAGTTTCTTTGGCAGCGCGGAATGAACTACTTCCACGGAACAGGACACGGAGTCGGCTTTAGGCTCTCTGTCCATGAAGGACCCCAGCGCATTTCGGCCAAACCAGACAAGGGTGAGCCTGTTACCCTTGAGCCCGGCATGGTTTTAAGCGACGAGCCGGGTCTCTACAAGGAAGGCAAGCACGGAATAAGGATAGAGAACCTTGTTGCCGTCACAGAAGCCCAGACGACGGACTTCGGCCAGTTCTACACCTTTGAGGTTCTGACCTGCTGTCCGTACGAGCGGGATCTGATTGTCAAAAGCATGCTCACAGCCGATGAAAGACGCATGGTGGACGAATACCATCAGTGGGTGCGTGACATGCTTATAGACATGGTTGATGAAGAAGCAAAGAGCTACCTGATTGAAGCGACAAAACCGCTTTGAATCGTGACTATCAGTATCTCTTTCTCTTGCTGATGACTCTGACCTGCTTGTAAAGGCCCTCGCCCTCACTCTTGGTCTCAATTCCTGTCACATCGTTCAATGCGGTGTGAACCAGGCGTCTTTCGTACGGATTCATCGGCTCAAGAAGGCGGGATCTTCCGGTCTTGCGGACCTGCATTGCAGTTCTGTAAGCGGTCTTGATGATCTGCTCCTCATGTCTGAGTCTGTAGCCTTCGGAGTCAACGATGATCTTGCGCTCTGTGTCGATCTTTCCGGCATAGACGTTGGCCAGAACCTGAATGGCATCAAGGTTCTTTCCCTTTCTTCCGATGATGATGCTGGAGGACTCGCTTGTGATCTCAAGATTGACCTTTCTGCCCTTTCTGGAAGAAACCGTTGTCTTTGACTCATAGCCCATGTGTGAGACCATCTGGTCAATGAATTCGCAGACCTTCTGCTCAAGTTCCTCATTGGGCTCAAGGTCCTCTTCTTCCTCCTGATCATAATCGTCGGCATAGTCGGCATCAGAAGAGCTGTCGTCGCTCGGGATGAACGGCTTTGAATCCTTTTCGTCATCTGAATCAGAATCGATGTGAACACGGATCTTCACGTTGGCCTTCTTGAAAAGACCTCTCTTTCCGTTATCCAGAATCTCGACATCAAAGTCTTCTCTCTCAATATGAAGAGCCTCAATTGCCTGGTTGATGGCATCCTGCTCTGTTTTTCCTTCAAAATCTCTTGTC
>JAGBRG010000203.1 GCA_017632495.1 Spirochaetales bacterium | reverse complement strand
AGTTCTCGGTCAGGAAGACCTTGGTGGTAACATGGTCCAGGTCAACGCAGAAGTCCCGCAGGCCGAGCTTCTCAACTACGCAATTGACCTCAAGTCCATGACATCAGGAACAGGTTCATTCGAGCTTGAGTTCGACCACTACGAGACACTTGCAGGCAAGCTTGCTGAAGATGTCATCAAGGCATCCAAGGAAGCAGCCGCAGCCGAGGAAAACAAGTAAGATCTTGCTGACAAGGCAAATAAAAATGGGAATCCAAACGGATTCCCATTTTTTTATCTAAGAATGATTGAATTCAGAACTTATAGGTTATACCTGCTCTGGCGCTTACCGAGAAGCCCATTGTAAAAATGGCAGCTCTGGTTTCGGAGTTTCTGAAGTAAGTACCATCTTCTTCCATGAAACCGAACTCAGCCCGGTCGATTGTGATGAAAGTCAGATCGGGAACGATGCCGAATCTGGCGGTGAAATGCTTGTTGAAAACATAGACTCCTTCAAGGATAAGTCCCACTCCGACCAGATCCTGCACATAATTGAGCTCAAACGCTTTATTGTGCAAAACACCCATGGTCACATTTGTGATAACCCCACCCACATTGAATTTGATATCACTGTCAGCTTTTCCCAGAACGACATAGCCGCCTACACGTTTCTTTGATCCGGTACGTTTAAGATCCGCATCTGCCGGCACATCGATATCTGCAACTGTAAAGTGTGTCGGAAGCAGAAGATACTCATATTCAAGTCTTGTATACCAGCGGTTTCCGAACTGGACATCATAACCGCCGTATACGGAAAGACCTGCCACAGTTGATGTGATTGGCTGTGAAGTGTCGTATCTTCTTCCATCCGCCGTTATGTAGTCGAAGCTCACTCCGCCGAAGAACGTGCTGTTCTTGATCTCAATTGCAGACAGAAAGCCTGCAATCACAACCAGAAATAAATCAACAACTATGGTTTTTTTCATATCCTATTCCCTCTCTTTTCTACCCAGACTTCGTTTATCACATAGTCCTTCTCCAGGCCCTTTCTCTCAAATCCTGTCTCAGGTCTCCATGGACGCTCAGGTGCAAAACCTCCGTACGGGTTTTCAAGGGATTTTACCTGGTCAAAGACCTCAAGCATCTGCTTGGCATATTCTTCCCAATCAGTGACGCAGTAGATATAGCCGCCCTTTTTCAGCTTGGACGCCAGAAGAGTGGCAAACGGAACTTGTATCAGGCGCTTTTTGTGATGTCTCTTCTTGGGCCAGGGATCCGGGAAAAACACGTGAAAGCCGTCAACAGAGTTATCCAGAACCATGTCCTGAAGAACCTGTACGGCATCGAATCTCATCACTTTCAGATTCTTCAGGCCCTCTTTCGAAGCATTTGCAAGAAGCTTGGAAAAACCGTAGAGGAAGACCTCTATTCCTATGTAATTGGTATCAGGATTGGCCTTGGCAATCTTGAGGGTGCTTTCCCCCATTCCGAATCCGATTTCTATCACAACAGGATTATTGTTTCCGAAGACCTTCTGAAAATCAAGCTTCCCGCCCTCTGAATAAGGGATGGCAAAGTCATGATAATGGTCTTTAAGCGCCTGGATCTGATAGTCCTTGAGCTTCTGTCCGCGAAGGACAAAGCTCTTTATCTCACGCCAGCCGTTAGACTGTCGGCGCTCAACACGGGCAAGCTCGGGATAAAGGTCAAAGATGCCTTTCTCTTCTTCTGTAAGGGTCTCTGTCATGGCAGTATCCTCTGAAGTTTTTCAAGTATGAACAAGGCTTTATCCTTCAAGGAGATAGCCTGAGTCTTCATGTTCATGATATATGGCCTCTTGGGGTCAATTGTCACAGCCCCGGCAGATGTCTTTATCAGATCTATGAGTTTATCCACGCTGATTGATGCTATGCGTGAGAACTCCACGGTGACATTGCCGTTTCTTTCCTTCATATGATATATATCGAGCATCCTGCACACGATGCGAAGCTCACATATATACAGAAGATTGGAAACCTGCTCAGGCATGTTGCCGAATCTATCATCAAGCTCTGCACTGAGCCTCTCAAGCTGATCGCGCGTCCTTGTGGCCGCAATCTTCTTATAGATTTCAAGTTTGACCGTAGGATCGCTTATGTAGGAATCCGGAATATAGCCGCTGTAATCAAGTTCAAGGTAGACTTCAGTATCAGGCTTTTCATTTGTCTTCTGAAGCTTGGCAATCTCCTCATCCAAAAGCCTGATGTACATATCAAGACCCACAGCAGACATAAAGCCGCTCTGCTCCCGGCCGAGAAGGTTTCCCGCACCTCTGAGCTCCATATCCTTCATGGCCACCTTAAAGCCGCTTCCAAGTTCTGTGTGCTCGCTTATTGTCTGAAGTCTCTTTATGGCCTGCTCTGACAAAGTCCTGTCTGCAGGATACAAGAGGTATGCAAAGGCCTCGCGGTCAGATCTTCCCACCCTACCTTTGAGCTGATAGAGCTGCGACACACCGTAAAGGTCTGCCCTGTCGATAATTATCGTATTGACATTAGGAATGTCTATTCCGTTTTCAATGATGGTCGTGGAAATCAGAACCTGAATGCCTTCATAGACAAAGCGCCTCATGGTGTCCTCAAGGGCATCGGCCTTCATCTGACCGTTGGCTGTCTCGAATATGATGTCGGGCATACGGCTTCTGAGCATTGTGGCAACTTCTTCAAGGGTATCGATTCGGTTGTGAAGGTAGAAGACCTGGCCGTGGCGGGCAACCTCAAAGCGGATGGCACGCTCGACCGTATCAAGGTCATAGCGCTCAATCATGGTGCGAATCGGTTTTCTGGAAATGGGAGGCGTTGTGAGAAGACTCATGTCCCTTATCTGTAAAAGCGACATGTAAAGCGTTCTGGGAATAGGAGTTGCAGAAAGACTTAAGCAGTCTACGTTTGTCTTAAGCTCCTTGATTCTGTCCTTGTCCTTGACTCCGAAGCGCTGCTCTTCATCCACAATCAGAAGTCCCAGGTTCTTGAACTGAACGTCCTTTTGAATAATCTTATGGGTTCCGAACAGAACATCCAGCTGGCCGTCTGCCAGAGATGCAAGGACTCTCTTTTGCTCCTTGGCAGCCACCATGCGGCTGAGAAGGCCAACCTTCAGGGGGAAATCACGAAGGCGGTCCTTGAAATTGCTGTACTGCTGCTCTGCAAGAATAGTGGTAGGTGCCAGGAAAGCAACCTGCTTTCCGCTCATGACGGCCTTGAAAGCCGCACGGAAGGCAATTTCTGTCTTTCCATAGCCTACATCACCGCAGATGAGGCGGTCCATGACATGGGGGCTTTCCATGTCATCCTTGACATCCTGTATGCAGGAAAGCTGGTCCTCTGTCTCATCATATTCAAATTCAGCT
>JAGBRG010000023.1 GCA_017632495.1 Spirochaetales bacterium | reverse complement strand
TTTCTGGAAGAAACCGTTGTCTTTGACTCATAGCCCATGTGTGAAACCATCTGGTCAATGAATTCGCAGACCTTCTGCTCAAGTTCCTCGTTGGGCTCAAGGTCCTCTTCTTCCTCCTGATCGTAATCGTCGGCATAGTCGGCATCAGAAGAGCTGTCGTCGCTCGGGATGAACGGCTTTGTATCCTTTTCGTCATCAGAATCAGAACCGATGTGAACGCGGATCTTCACGTTAGCCTTCTTGAAAAGACCTCTCTTTCCGTTGTCCAGAATCTCGACATCAAAGTCTTCTCTCTCAATATGAAGAGCCTCAATTGCCTGGTTGATGGCATCCTGCTCTGTTTTTCCTTCAAAATCTCTTGTCATATATAGTACCCCTGATTACTTTTTCTTTTTTCCCTTGGCCTGCTCTTTTGCAAGTCTGGACTTTTCTTCCTCAAGTCTCTTAAGCTTTTCCTGATACTTTCTCACAGCCTCAGGAACCTTTTCCTCCGACTGTGCCTTGGGTTTGTCCAGGCTGTTCGGATTCTTTTTAAGCTTACTGTTCGTGTAGAACTGCTGAATCATGGACAGAGCGTTCTGTGCTGACCAGTAGAGAAGCAGTCCGGAAGGTGCGCTGTACAGGATGAAGAAGAACAGAATCGGCATTCCGTATGTCATGAATTTCATCATTCCGCCGTTCTGAGCACCGCTGGACTGTGTCTGTGTGATCTTCATTGAGAAAATCATACTCACGGTGTAGAGAATCGGAAGCAGATGAATCTCGTTTCCGAGAAGCGGAAGGTTGAAGCCCAGTGTCGCGATTGTCTCAGGAACGGACAGATCCGGAATCCATCCGGGAATGAACATTGCACCGCGAAGCTCGAAGTGCTTGTTCAGAAGTCCGTACATTGCAATGAGGATCGGGAACTGAAGGAGCATCGGAAGACATCCGCCGAGCGGACTGACTCCGGCTTCCTTATACAGTGCAGCCGTCTCCTGGTTGAGCTTCTGCGGATTGTCCTTGTACTTTGCCTGAAGTTCCTGCATCTTAGGCTGAAGAGCTCCCATCTTGGCTGTTGAGGAAGCGCTCTTCTTTGAAAGCGGCCAGAGCAGAATCTTGATGATGATTGTCAGCAGAATGATTCCGACACCGTAGTTCGGAACAATCTTGTAAAGAAGGGTCAGTGCCCACTTGAGGATGTTCTCAAGCCATCCGAACATCGATCCGCCTTCCATAGCCTGATCAAGGTTTGTGTTGCTGAGCTTCCAGGCATTGTCCATTCCGCTGTAGTAGGAACCCAGGTACTTTTTCAGCTGCGGTCCTGCATAGAAGTAGATTGTATCGCTTGTGCTTGAGACGCTGCCCGGTCTTGAGACATAGAGGCTGTCTGTCTGAACAACATCAGCTGTTGAATTTCTCACTGCAGAGTACTTGTAAGCAATGGTGTTATCCTGAGGATAAGCTACGATTGTGAAGTACTTTCCTGTCAGGCTCATCCACTTGAGATGGGCTGTTGTGTAAAAATCTCCGGCTGATGAATACTTGATTGTAGAACGCTTGAGCTTTCCATTGTTGTTGTATGCATCGATGTAGACGCGTCTGTAGTCGTAGGCGTTGTTCTTCATCTGTGTGAATGAAGGACCGACCTGAGGCTCAAAGGCGATTGTATATGCATAGTCTCCGGAAAGACCCTTGAATGACTCGTCTCCGACAATGTCCACAGTCACGGCGAACAGATACTCTCCGTCTTTGAACTCAAATGTCTTTATGACAGTGAACTTCTCTCCGTTTGATCCTGTGTAGTCATTGCTGAAGATAACCTTCTTGCCCTGAACGGTGTAGGAGAAGGCATCAAGAACCGGGTTTGTAAAATCATCTCCCCAGTACATGAGAAATGCGTTATGCCCGCTCTCTCCCTTAAAGATCAGATCCACATGATCTCCGTCCGCATCGGCGTGTTCTCTCATCCTCATGGAATAGATGCTTGCTCCGACAGGATCGAAGGTGATTTCATACAGATCGGTCTCAAATGAGAACTTTTCCAGAGACTTGGTGGCTGAGGAGCTTGTGGCAATTGCCTTTCTCTCCAAGACCGCAGTCTGCTGTGAAGCATCTTCGGAAACCGGTGTGCTTTGTGTCTGCTCTGTCTCGGCAGTGGCTGTCGCAGTGGTGTTGTTTGTGAAAAACGTCC
>JAGBRG010000202.1 GCA_017632495.1 Spirochaetales bacterium | reverse complement strand
ATTCTGTCAAGATCAGATATGATGTCCTTAAACTGCCTGAAAGCCCTGAAAGTTATAATGTTATAGCTATCCTGGACCTCCGAAAGGTCCTTTTGGATTACTTTAACACTCTGACTCATACCCATAGCGGCAACCGTGTTTCTTAGAAATCCTGCACGGCGTCCCATGCGCTCCACAAGGCTTATGTCCCAGTTTTCCAAAGCCGATGCAAGCACAAGACCTGGCAGCCCCGATCCCGAACCAAGGTCAGCCATTTTTGTGTTTTGCTTTCCTGATGAGCGGATTATCGAAACAGGTGCAAGGCAGTCCAGAATATGGCGGATCACAAGATCTTTACCCTGAGTGTTGACAAGTCCGTATGACGGATTGAAAAGACTTATCTCATCGTAGAGGCGTCTGAGTCTTGAAAGGACCTTATCGGTACATAGAGAGCTGTCTATGGAAGAAACGCCTTTTTCAAGAAGTTCGGATAGATTCTTTTCCATACAAGCCTCACTTTCTCAGATAGACCAGAAGAACCGTCACATCGCTTGTGCGGACCCCGTTGATTCTTGAGGCCTGCCCTATCGAAGCAGGTCTTACTGCCTTGAGTTTTTCTCTGGACTCCGTGCTTATACCCTCAACCTTATCGTAGTCAAAGTCTTCCGGAATCCTTATTCCCTCAAGCTTTGCAAATCTGTCCACCTGTCTGTCCTGGCGTCGGATATAGCCGTCATACTTTACCTTAAGCTCAAGACCCAGCCTGATGCTCTTGGGATAAAGATTAATCTCGGGAATCTTTTCGGCAAGATCATCCATGGTCACTTCAGGATTCTTCAAGGCATCAAGTGCGTTGCGCCCGCCATAGCCTCTGTGAGAAATGATGTCCTGGATGCTTTCCATGCCCTCTGTCTTTTTTTTCAGCATCTCAAGACGATCATCTGTGGCAAGACCCACCTGATGACCTTTTTCAGTAAGACGCTCATCGGCAGTGTCATGCCTGAGGTTCAGACGGTATTCGGCACGGCTTGTGAACATGCGGTACGGCTCTTTGGTACCCATGGTTACAAGGTCGTCGATAAGGACGCCGATGTAGGCCTCGGTCCTGCTAAGGACCAAAGGCTCCTGGCCCTTTATCTTCTGACAGGCGTTGATTCCGGCCATAAGTCCCTGACAGGCAGCTTCCTCGTAGCCGCTTGTTCCGTTTGTCTGACCTGCGACAAAGAGGTTCTCAAGAACCTTGGATTCCAATGATGCCTTAAGCTGAATCGGGTCCATGTAGTCATATTCCACGGCATAGGCAGGTCTTGTGATCTGAGCATCCTCAAGACCTTCTATCGAGTGGATGAAATCTCTCTGAACATCCTCTGGAAGCGATGTTGAAAGACCGTTGAGGTACATTTCCTCTGTTCCAAGGCCCTCGGGCTCCACAAAGATCTGGTGTCTTTCCCTGTCCGGAAACCTTACCACCTTGTCTTCTATTGACGGGCAGTATCTGGGACCTTTTCCGACAATCTTTCCGCCGTAAAGCGGAGAGCGGCTCATGTTGTCCCTGATGATCTTATGTGTCTTTTCGTTTGTGTATGTTATCCAGCACGGCACAGAAGGCCTGTTAAGCGTCTCATTCATGAAACTGAAGGGCACTACTTCCACATCTCCGTCCTGGCGTTCCATCTTTTCAAGATTCAGACTGGAAAACTTCACCCTTGCAGGGGTTCCTGTCTTAAGCCTTCCCACCGAAAAGCCCTTCTGTCTCAATGCAGTTCCAAGCCCTATGGCAGCCTCTTCTCCCAGGCGTCCTGCGCTATGGTCATATTCGCCTATGAAGATTCTGCCTTCCATAAAGGTTCCTGTTGTAAGGACCACGGCCTTTGACGTGAACTTGAT
>JAGBRG010000201.1 GCA_017632495.1 Spirochaetales bacterium | reverse complement strand
CGTACTCATCGGTTTCAAGATAGGCCGAGTCATCATCGGATTTCAGAGAATCGTCTTCTTCTGATTCGGATTCTATCTCATCGCTTTCATCGAACGGGTCGTTTTCGTCATCGTTTTCTTCGGAATCCGGAATAATCTCGGGAACCGGCTCTGGTTCTACTTCCGGAATTGGTTCCGGCTCAGGCTCTGGCTCGGGTTCAACTTCTGGCGTCGGTTCTGGTTCCGGCTCCGAAGGGGCTTCAACCTTAATCTCGATGTTCTCTGTGAGATCTGATATGCGCTTGAGGCAGTAGGATGAGACGAAGCTGTAGTAGGTGTTTCCGTATCTGATGAACGGAGTATCAAGATAGGTTCTGCATGAACCGATTATTCCGAATCTGGACTCGGGAAGCTCATCGTCGCGTCTTGTAGGAGCCGAAAGGCTCTGACAGACCTCAAGCGGGAGGTTGCAGTGCTTTAAGACCTCGAAATCAGAAAACTCGTTTGCCTGGGAGTTTTCCATCTCGACCAGCTTGAGAAATTCGGACCCGATGGCATCGTTCTTGAATGGAAGGGGGATGTCGGTGTCGGGGAAGATCTGGTCATGGATGGCCTTTCGTTTTTCAAACATTTCCTCGGAGGCGATTTTGCCACGGGCGATGTCCAGAAGAAGGTAGTAGTCAAGATATTTCATGGTGGCCTTCACGTTCTCAAGCATGAGGCGGTGAAGGTTACGCACGCATTTGCCAACTGCGGGGTTTTCTGCATCGGTGGGGGCGAAGTAGGCCTTCTTGAGAAAGGCTGTGGCGTGGAGAAACACTATCAGGCAGTCTGTGGCCCGTTTGGACATGTCGTCCGTGTTCAGGGAACTTCGGTTGATAAGAAGATGCCTCAGGAGGCTGGCTACGTTGAATCTGAGAGATTCCTTCAAGAGCTCAGTTCTGTACATCTCGATGTAGGATGTCTGCTGGCTGATGTTTTTCTGCAGCTTCTCTGCAGAGATGTTCGTCATGTACTTAAGGTTCCATGGAAGAAAACAATTCATCGCACACTCCGTATCTAGAAGTATTACACAATAAAGTTGTTTAATGTAGCACCTCCTTTGTTTTTTTATTGAAAAACAAAAGCGTTTGCTTCATACTTTTTCGGACTGATACCCGGTAAAAAAGGACGTACTTTATGTATTTCTGCCTGAACTGCATTTTCGGAAAAGAGGAAGAGACAAGAATCAGAATCACCAATTTGCTCGAAAGAACCGTCGAGGAGGAGTTTCTTGTCTGGTTTCCCAAGAAGGAAGTGAAGGAAAAGCGTCAGGGAAAGTACGAGACGGTCAACAGACCGATGTTCTCAAACTACCTTTTCATTTACTGGGACGGGGAAAAGGAGCTTGATTTTCCGTTTCTGGACATTGCAAGAATGCCTACCGTAGTCAGAGTTCTTAGGTATGATGACGGAACACACGCCCTTAAGGGAAAGGATTTGAGTTTTGCCAAGTGGATCCACATGAATGACGGCTTTATCAAACAGTCCAAGGTTGTGGTCAGGGAAGGGCAGAGGGTCCATATCAGCGAAGGACCGCTTAAGGGCTTTGACGGAAATGTCGTAAAGGTGGACAAACATCACAAGAAGATTGTTCTTAGGTTTGAGCTTGGCGGAACCTTTTCCGATGTCAGTTTCTCTGTAGACTTCATCTACTCCAATTCAGTCTCAAACGCACCGTCTCTGAGTCAGGCCTGACTTTTTTCAGGAACATCCCATCCCAGAAGCTTGTACAGAAGATTTCTGTCCTTTGCTGCCTTGCCGCAGGCAAATCTGAAATCATCGTCTCCTACGAAGAGGATAAAGCCCTTTCTGGCAGGAAGAACCTTTCCGAAACCGACAGAGGTGATGCTTTCTATGTCAATTGACCAGATTTCCGTGCACGGTGCTTCTTTTCTTGCCTGACCGTCTGTTCTCTTTAACAGCACGAGCCTTTCTTTGTCGCGGCACAGTCTTCCTCTGCTGAGGTCAGCCGAAGGGTCTGCCGGAAGCTTTCCAACAAACAGGTCATCCTGAACTTCGTGTCCCAGAACTTTCTGTGCATCTTTGTTGCTTACCCAGAACATGGCAAACCAGTACAAAACCACCAAAGCGGCCATTGAAATGAACATCAGAACCAGAGTCGGACGGGAAAGATAGATGCCGGGAACAAAGACTATTGCAGCAAATTCAAGGATGATCAGAGCTCTTACGATTGTCTTCATGGGTCAATAATACCTGCTTCTCAGAAATTTTTTCATTTTTTTTCTCAAAAAGTCCAATGTTTTCAACACTTTTTTTGTATTAGGGGGCATGGAGGAAGAAAATGAGACATTTGAAGTTATTCCTTGGTGTTCTCTTTCTGGCGTTGCTTCTTGCCAGCTGTTCTGAAAATCCCGGGACAACCACCATGAAACTGGTTTTGTCCACCGACCAGGAATCCGGTGGTAGAACCCTGCTTCCGGAGGACAGCTCAGTTCTTGATGTGACCAAGTATTCAGTCAGCGGCGTAGGCCCGCACGGAGGGAAATTCACAAAGAATTCGGATGTCAGCTCAGTGGAGGTGGAAGGTCTTGCCACCGGAAGCTGGACTGTAATCGCAAAGGGACTCAACCGAGATGGGACAGAACTTATAACCGGGTCTGCCACATTTGAGCTTTCGGCCACATCGGATCCTGTGACAATTGTCATGGATACTCTGGTGGGAACCGGAAACTTCAAGTTGGTTCTGGACTGGTCGCTCTGTGACGTGTCGGTGCCGTCTGTCGTTGTCTACCTGTCGGGCTCTGAGACCGATTCGGAGGAAACGACAATTCCCGCGACGCTTAACAAGGACAGCATGACTGCGACGGTGTCCGAAAGCCTTGCATCGGGATCATATCGCATCCGTGCAGTTCTTATGGATGGTCAGCAGCAAGTAGCAGGCCTTGTAGAGGCTCTTCGTATTTCAAACGGGTCAAGGACATCGGCATCCTACACCTTTCATATGGACAGCGAGGGCCCGTCATCTCTGACGTATATGACCGATGCATCGGGATCTCCTTTAAGGGGTTCTCTGGCTGTGGAAACTGAAAACGGCCTGTTTTATGACGGGGTCAGCTACAGCTGCTCGTTCAGCTTTGCAGAGCCGTCCGAGGTGGATGCCAGGGACATGGTCATCGAGTGGTACTATGACGGGACTCTGGTCAAATCCCAGGACCTGGACAGGGGCGGAAGCACCTATGACTTTGAGGCGAAAATAGGCGCTCACAGACTTGATGTCGTTGTCTATAACAAGAACGCCGGGCGTACAGGGTCTGCCTCATACACATTCAATGTGGTTCCGAACGGGGTGACTGGAGAGATGACCTTGCTCAATGCCGATGCCGCTCAGGGCATAAGCACAATCGACGGCGATGCCCTGATCAGCGCGCTTGGGGCAAATATGTTTCTACTTGTCACTCCAAACAGCGCTAAGGCCTATATCTGCACGGTCTCGTCAATGTCGCTACAGGTTGTGAAAACCTATGATGTTGAGAATTTCAAGTGGCTCGGAAGGACACTCAAGGTCTTTTCCCGTCCCGATTCCGAGTATGTCGTCTTTTCGGATGATGAAGGAGGAACAAACAACTTCACAATCCTTCGTTTCAACCAGACAGGCAGG
>JAGBRG010000200.1 GCA_017632495.1 Spirochaetales bacterium | reverse complement strand
TGAAAAGGGATATATCACATACATGAGAACCGATAACCCGGCTCTGAGCCAGGAAGGAATCAGGGCAGCACGCGAGGCAGCTCTGGCATTGTACGGTTCATACTATGTTCCCGCCGATTCCAGACAGTACTCTGCAAAGAGCACAGCCCAGGAAGCCCACGAGGCCATAAGGCCCGCAGGCGAGCGCTTTGTTACCCCTGAGGATACAGGCCTTACAGGACGCGAGCTTGAGCTTTATTCCATGATCTGGAAGAGAACAATCGCATCCCAGATGACCAATGCCGTTAAGCAGAACACCACAGTCACAATTGATGCACAGAATTCTGACGGAAGAAAGACCGTGTTCTCGACAACAGGTGTCAGAATCGAGTTCCCCGGTTTCATCAGAGTCTATGTCGAAGGATCCGACGATCCTGATGCAGCATTGGAAGATAAGGAGACTCCGCTTCCGCTGGTAGCTCCGGGTCAGGTTCTCAAGGCAAATAAAATCGAAGAGATTGGGCACGAGACAAAGGAGCCTAACAGATACACAGAAGCTTCCCTTGTCCAGACACTTGAGAAGCTTGGAATCGGAAGACCTTCCACATATGCTTCAATCATCGACAGACTGTTTGAGAAGAACTATGTCATCCGCGACAACGGAACTCTTGTTCCCACATTCATCGGTTTCGGCGTAATCCAGCTTCTGGAGAGGTTCTTCGGAGACAGAATCGACTACGGCTTTACCAGTGACATGGAAAATGCCCTTGACGAGATTGCCCAGGGCAAGCTTGACGAGCTTCAGTTCCTCAAGAGCTTCTACGAAGGAGAGAAGGGACTTGATTCGCAGGTGCGCTCCAACAAGGCCAAGATCAACTCAAAGGACATCAAGAAGCTTGATATCCCGCAGCTGGGAGAGGAAAGCAGCATCTACCTGGGACCCTACGGCCCGTATGTTCGCGACGATGAGGGCAAGTTCATCTCAATTCCCGAGGACTGGACTCCTGCAAGCGTGACTGATGAGAAAATCCGTCAGCTTAAGGCCAGCGGAAACCAGAAGGCCGAGACAAAGACCAACGTCCCGCAGAAAATAGGTGAGACAGCTGACGGTCAGCCCATCTTGTACTGCACAGGTAAGTTCGGTGACTACTGGCAGATCGGTGACAGAGCCAAGACCGAGGACATCCGCAGATTCAAGGTTCCCAAGGAGCATATCGGAAACAAGGAAATCTCTGCCGAGGCTGTCATGCGCTACTTCTCACTTCCGAGAACGGTAGGACAGGCTGCAAACGGCGAGGCCATCACAGCCGATATCGGCAAGTTCGGACCTTACATCAGATGCGGCAACGATTTCAGAAGCATCAAGAGCTCGAACGACCTTTTCACAATCACAGAGGAAGAGGCCAGGGCAATTCTGGATGCTCCGAAGGAGAACTCAAAGGGATCTTCCTCCAGAGCAAAGACAGCATCTGGCAGCAAGAAGGAGTCCTCCAACCAGGCTATTGTGGATTTCGGAGAGTATGATGGAAAGAGCCTTGGAATCTTCCACGGAAGATACGGCTACTACCTCAGACACGGAAAGGACAACATCAGCCTTCCCAAGAACTATAAGCAGAACGAAGCTGTCTGCAAGGCAATGAAGCGCGAAGAAGCTATCGCGCTTCTGGGCTGACCTGGCCGACCTCGAGTACTGTTAAAACATCGCCTCGGACTGTGAATCTTATTTCATAGTCCGAAAAGCGCATGCCGTAGACCCTGTCAGGATCGTCCTGATACTGGGGCCTTGGGTCCTGCGACAGAGTCTGCTCAAGAATAGGGGAAACCTGCCCCAAAACGGCCTTCTGCTCATCTGAGAGAAGCACTTTCAGAACCCTGAATTCCTTTTCATCCACAAAGCCGGATTTTG
>JAGBRG010000199.1 GCA_017632495.1 Spirochaetales bacterium | reverse complement strand
TTGCCATGGCAATGGCTGGTTTTGATTATGGGAAAAAGTGACAGACTCAAAAGAATATATCCCTGGCTGATTCTGGTCAGCTGCTGTCTTCTGCAGGGGGCGGGTCTTGGAATCATCAGCAACTGCACCGGGGTTTTCTATGTCCCTGTCATGGAAGATTTCGGCGTGCCCATGGCAAGCGTCTCTCTCTATGTGACCATCAACAACGTGTTTCAGTGTATAAGCACACTGTTTGTCATAAAGATTATCGGACGATTCAAGGTCAAATACCTCATTCCTCTGTCAGGCCTGATTGTTGGCCTTGCCCAGATTTCCCTGGCGTTCTCAAAATCTATAATCCAGTGGTATATCTGCGGCGTAATTCAGGGTGTTTTCATCGTCTATGTGTCAGGAATCCTTATTCCGCTTGCCGTCTCAAACTGGTTCACAAAGAGGGCAGGTTTTGCCCTTGGAATGACAGCTATGTCGGCAGGTCTTGTAGGGGCCCTGATGAGCGCACTCTTGGGTGTTCTGATTGCCCGATACTCCTGGAGGACCGCAATAGCCGTTTCCGGAATTGCCATAGTGATCATGTCCGTTCCGATGCAGTATTTTGTCATGGATCTTGAGCCGGCAAACAAGGGCTGTGTCCCGTTCGGAGGACTTGCAGAGCTTCCCCAGGCCTCTCAGGGTGATTCAAAACGGATTCCTTTTGACATCAGGGTAATCTCCATTGTGATGATTGCATCGTGCGCATCATTTTCAGCAATCTTCAACAACCAGCTTCCGGCATTGGGTCTGAAAAGAGGTCTGACTCTGGTGGCACCGACTCTGCTTCTTTCTCTGAACATGGTCGGAAACATGAGCTCCAAGCTAAGCTTCGGAGTCTTGAACGACTACATCGGAGCAAAGCGGACAACACTTCTTGCCTGCTTGATTGTCGCCCTTGCTTCATATCTTCTGATTGTGGGAAGTGACCTTGTAATCTGCATTGCAGCACTTCTTTTCGGCTTCAATTCCGTTATTGCCACAACGCAGCCGCCTCTTATTGCAAAGGATGTCTATAGCCGCAAAGAGTATCCCATGTCTCTTCAGCTTGCCCAGATATCGGTGCGTCTTTCTTATGCTCTGTTTGCAGTAGTAGAGGGAGCGCTTTATGACATGTGGGGAGATTTCAAGCCTATTCTGCTTCTGCAGATTGCAGTCTGCGCCCTGTGCATGATCTTTGTGTTCCTTGTTTACTCAAAGAGGAAAAAGAAGGCCTGAGGTCTTACTTGTACATTTTCAGGATGTTCTCAAGGTAATCCTTCAGCTTGGTTCTGAATTTCAGCGGCTCAAGAACCTCTACTGCGTCTCCGCACTGGATTATTCTCAGAATCAGTTCAATTGAGTTTTCGGCCTCGAAGCGGCAGATGCGGCTTCCGTCCTCGTTCTTCTGGGTCTCGATTTCACCGTGGGTGAGGGTGTCAAAGGAATTGAGGGCACTCTTTTGCTTTACCAGAAGGGTAAGCGGAATCGTATCCACGACATAGTCCGGAGAAGCCGGGGTCTCCATGCGTCTGAAGGCCTTGAGGTTGTCGGGGATGGTATAGGTCTCATTCAGGATCGTCGCGCTTTTGATTTTTGAGATATCAAGCGTGATGATTTCCGTGGTATGGCGGAGTCTTCCCGTGACGGTGACGGGGTTTCGGCCCTTGTCGTTTTCAACAAAACCTATGAAGTACGGAGCAAGCTCGGTTTCTTCGTCGATAGTGTTGCCGTTTTCCTGATGGGAATGGACGATTCTGACGATGCGGCCGGAAACCCAGGCATCGATCAGGACTTCCAGAGTCTCATTCTGAAGGGCATTGGCCATGTTTGCTTCGGAGTCCACCTGGTCAGCTATTGTCATTATGTTGGCGCTGACTTTGGGAGCATAGCCCTGCATTCCCACTGCAATCTTTCTCAGTCCCGAGGCCAGATGCGGGGTTCTGAATTCAGAATTCTTCAGTAGCATCTCTACGCCCATGTTCAAAGCAAGGCTCTCATAGACGCTAAGGGCAAGAGGCTCGTCATCTCCCTTGGGGATGATCTTCACAAGATTCTTGTCCTCGTAGATTTCGCTGTACTGTTTAAGCTCGTCAATGTAGCGTCCGATGGTGCTTCTGTGAACACCGATTCTTCTGGCGATGTCTGATTTTCTGAGTCCCTCAGGATGGCTTCTGAGTATCAGCTCTAGCTGGGCTACACGTTCTCCCTTCATGCTTTCCTCTCTGATGTTTGTTGCATGTTGCAACACTTTCTGTTAGAAAGTATACTGGTTTTAGGCAACAAATTGCAACAATAGTTTCATTTTGTTGCATTTTTCTGAGGAAGGAGGCCTATATGGGCGACAAAGATGACAGACTTCTGAAACTCGAGACCGACATGGCCTACCTCCAGGACACGGTTTCCCAGCTCAACGACATTGTGGTGGCCCAGCAGGCTATGATGATTAAGCTTGAAAAGCAGAACGAGGCCTTAAACAGGCGCATAGAGGATCTGGACACGGAAGCCAGACCAAACCGAAAACCGCCTCACTATTGATGTTTCCAGTTCCCCCTTTTTCTGTTACATTTAATATGAGGAAAAATCGGGAAAATGACAGACTTCGTACACCTTCACAATCACACAGACTACTCACTTCTTGACGGTGCCGCATCCATTTCAAAATACGTTGCAAAAGCCAAGGAATACGGAATGAAGGCCCTTGCCATCACCGACCATGGAAACATGTTCGGCGTTCTGGACTTCTACGATGCCTGTAACAAAGCCGGAATCCAGCCGATCCCCGGCTGTGAGTTCTACATCAATCCCGACGGCCGTGCCAGCAAGGAAGCCGGAAATCACTACTATCATCTGATTCTTCTTGCCATGAACGACAAGGGCTATCACAACCTGATGGAGCTGAACAGTATCGCGTTCCTTGAAGGCTTCTACTACAAACCCAGAATCGACAACGAGGTTCTGGCCCAGCATTCGGAAGGCCTGATCTGCACATCTGCATGTCTTGCCGGAGAGATTTCCCAGAAGCTTCTGGACGGCAACGTCGAGGGAGCCTATGAGACGGCCCGCTGGTACAAGAACCTCTTCGGAGATCGTTATTACATTGAGATTCAGAACCACTTCATCCCCGAGGAGGTGAGGGTTCTTCCGCAGCTTGTCAAACTTGCCAGAGACCTTGATATCAAGCTGGTTGCCACCAACGATATCCACTACATCGACAAGGACGATGCCAATGCGCACGACATTCTTCTGTGCATAGGAACAGGCAAGAAGAAGGCCGACGAGGACCGCATGAGATTCCAGACCCAGGAATTCTACATGAAGAGCCCTGACGAGATGGCCGAGCTTTTCTCAGAGTATCCTGATGCAATTTCAAACACCGTGGAGCTTGCCGAGCGCTGTAAGTGTGAAATCCAGTTCCCAGGGCCTCAGCTTCCCAGCGTCGATGTTCCGCCTCAGTACAAGGACACCAAGGAATATCTCACAGCCCTTTCATGGGACGGCCTCAGGCGCAGATATCCCGGCTATGAGAGCGACCCTGAAAAGAAGAAGGTCCTTGAGGACAGACTGAGCTATGAGCTTGGCGTCATTCTGAAGATGGGTTTTGACGGCTACTACCTCATAGTCAGAGACTACATCTACTGGGCAAAGACACATGATATTCCGGTAGGAGCAGGGCGTGGCTCCGGAGCAGGCTCCATGGTCGCATACTGTGTGGACATCACGAACGTTGACCCCATAGCTCACGATCTTCTTTTCGAGAGATTCCTGAACCCTGAGCGTGTCTCTCTTCCTGATTTTGATATTGACTTTTGCTTCGAAGGCCGTCAGAGCGTCATTGACTATGTCACGGACCATTACGGTGTGGACAGAGTTGGACAGATTGCCACCTTCGGAACCCTCAAGGCCAAGGCTGTTGTAAAGGACGTTGCAAGAGTTCTGGACATTCCTTTTGATGAGTCCAACAGAATAACAAAGCTGATTCTTGAAACCCTTCCTGATGAGGCAAAGGCAGCTCATGTCTCATCACTTTTAGAGTGGTCCATCCATGTTTCGCCCGAGCTTCAGGAACTGAGGGAGCGAGGCGGAGTCTACGAGGAGCTGTTTGATGTATCTCTCAGGCTTGAAAACCTTGCCCGTCACGTCTCAACCCACGCCTGTGGTGTTGTAATAGGAAAGACGGCGCTTAAGGACTATGTCCCGCTTTACAAGGATCCCAAGTCCGGAGGCATCACCACCCAGTACACGATGAACAACCTCGAGCGCTGCGGTCTTGTCAAAATGGACTTCCTGGGACTGAAGACATTGACACTTATCAGAAACACAGAGCGCCTGATTCACAAGCGCCTTCCTGATTTTGACATAGAGAAGGTCCGCTATGATGACAAAGAGACCTTCGAGATGCTCTCTAAGGGTGACAGCATGATGGTGTTCCAGCTTGAAAGCCCGGGAATGCAGAAGAACCTCAGGCTTCTTGAGCCTACAAGATTCGACGAATTGGACGCCATGGTTTCTCTGTACAGACCGGGTCCTATGGAATACATTCCCCGCTACATTGATTCAAAGCAGGGAAGAATCCCCATTCAGTACCCCGATCCTTCGTTGGAGAACCTTCTCAAGCCCACGTACGGAGTCATTGTCTACCAGGAGCAGGTCATGCGTGTTGCGCAGATAATCGCAGGCTTTACCCTTGGAGAAGCAGATACCCTCAGAAAGATCATGGGAAAGAAGAAGGTCAAGGAGATGCCTGCCCAGAGAGAGAAGTTCATCAAGGGAGCCATGGAACTTGGGCACTCCGAAGAACATGCTGCGGATATCTTCCACATGCTTGAGCCTTTTGCAAAGTACGGCTTCAACAAGAGCCACAGCGTCTGTTACACCCTTCTGGCCTACAGAACCGCATACCTTAAGTGTCACTTCAAGGCAGAGTTTTTGGCTGCCAACCTGACCAACGAAATAGGTTCCGGAGACAAGTACAAGGAGTATCTGGACTATGTTAAGGGACAGGGAGTCCAGATTCTGCCGCCTTCTGTCAACGACTCGGACATGTACTTCAACGTAGTTGACGGAAAGCTCATCTACGGTCTTGTGGGAATCAAGGGTCTTGGTGCTCCGACGGTTCAGAGCATTCTTGATGAGAGGGAGAAGAACGGAAAATATAAGGACTTCCTTGATTTCATTAAGCGAAGCGACCCTAAGGTTCTGAATTCAGGTGTTCTTGAAGGTCTGATCAATGCAGGAGCTATGGACTGCTTCGGCTACAACAGGCCGACGCTTCTGGCAAACTATGAGCTTGCTATCAAATCCACCAAGGATGACAAGGATGCCCAGATGATGGGACAGAACCTTCTCTTTGGTGCGGATGATGATAGCGTCAACAATTTTGAGATTACGACAAAGCCGGACTACGGTTTCCTGGAAAAGCTGGAAATAGAGAAAAACTACCTTGGTTTCTATGTTTCAGGCCATCCTTTGGATACTTACAAGACAGCTTGGGAAAACTGTGTGAAGCATGATCTTTCTAAGCCGGAAAGAATCGTAGAGGGTCTGAAATATGACTTCATCGGCATGGTGACGGAGAAAAAAGAGGTTCAGACCAAGGCAGGTGGAAAGATGGGACGCCTTACTATCGAGGACTACAACGGAAAGCTTGAAGTGACGGTCTTTCCGAAACAGTGGGCCATGTGCGCGCTTGGAATCGAGGTTGGAAAGATCATAGGACTTCACGGAGCCTTCAAGTCTTACAACGACAGAATGGGTTATGCGGCGGATGTGGTTTACGGAGATCCGAATCAGATGAAGCCGGAGCGGCCGAAGAAGGTCTGGATCGAGGTTGACCAGAGCATCTATGCCGGACGTGATTCTCTGCGAGAGATTAGAAGCGTTCTTGTGAAGCACCGCGGAACTGCGGATGTCACGTTTGTCGTGTATCCCAGAACGGATGAGGATGGAAAGCTTTCAGGACATCCGAGAAAGATTGTCTGCGGTGACAAGTTCACTGTGGACGGAAGCCGCGAACTTCTAGGTGCACTGAAAGAGTGCCAGAGCGTCTATGATGTCTATTCGGCATAAAGAAGAGGACGGGGATGGAATTAGTTAAGGGTATCTGCGGATTTGCAGCAATGATATTGGGACTCTATTCGACATTGATTCTGATAAGGATCATCGTTTCCTGGGCTGTTATGATAAACCGCCGCGGCGGATGGAATGCAGGTCCTTATTACAATGCCGACCAGGGAGAAAACGGCTCTGTTTTGGAGTCAGCCGACACCATTTTGGGAAAACTCTGCGACCCATATCTCAACATCTTCAAGGGAGTTAAGTCCCTTCGCCGTTCGGTTCTGGATCTGACACCTGTTCTGGCTTTGGTTGTTCTGAATATGGTCAAAAGCATCCTCTCCTTGATTTCAAAGGTGCAGGACGTCACAGTCTGGATGGTTCTTGCCATAATCATCCAGGGTCTTTGGAGCTCTCTTATTTCGTTTTTGCTGATTCTGCTTATCGTGGTCCTGATTGTCAGA
>JAGBRG010000198.1 GCA_017632495.1 Spirochaetales bacterium | reverse complement strand
TGTGACGCGGCCCCAGAGCTCTCCGTTTATGAAGTTTCCAAGACGGCCGAAGGTATAGCCCAGAGGGATTCCCGCAATAACATGGTCCGCAACGTCCATAAGCCTGTAGCCATGGCGCTTTGAAAACAGCCAGCCGCCGAAGACTGCTCCTATGACACCTCCGTGATAGCTCATTCCGGGAAGGCCCACGAAGCGTCCGTTTCTGAACGGCCAGAATATCATCCACGGATGGGTCCAGTAGTACCACGAGCCTTCGTAGAAGAGTGTGGAGAAGACTCTGGCACCCACAATCAGAAAGCCTATGGCGTAGCAGAACAATGTCATTGAGTCATCGGATGACATGCTGTTCATCTCACCGTGGCGGCACTGGTATCTGAAAAGGGCATATGCGATTGAGAAGGCGACGATGTACATGACGGCATACCATCTCACAGAAAGAAAAGGAACCACATAAGGTGATATCCAGCTTGGGAAATCAACGTACATCTGCATGGGTAGATGATACCACAAACAGGGCTGTCTTTCCATGATTGGAGCTCTTTTGTGTTTTTTCTGTGTCGTAAAACATATTGAAAGACGCGATGCGAAAAAAGATGTATATTTCAGTTATGAAAAAGCTAGTAACAATGCTATTGGTTCTGGTGCTTTTCGCCTCGTTTGTATATGCCAACGGTACCCCTGAGGAGCAGAGGATTTTTTTCGAGAACATCATCAATAACTCCCAAGGGCCGAAAAGCGTAGCCCAAAACAACGGCGGCGCAACAAGGGCATCCACCGGATCAGAAGTTATTTCGCGTGATATGGCCACCTTGGAGCGGCTTTACCAGTATGTTGAGAGGAACTACCTCTATGATATCGATTACGATGCCGTCTACGAGGCAATGGCTACAGCCTTGTTCAACACTCTGGGCGACAAATACTCCTACTATGTGAAGGCAGAAAAGGCCGACGACTATGCAGAGGAGGTCAAAGGATCCTACGGTGGCTTAGGGTTCTATTTCGCAAAGACCTATGTGAAATACCAGAACCCTGAAGACGAAAGGACTCTGTATGTCAACATTTCCCAGGTCTTTCCGGACACTCCGTGTTCCAGAGCCGGCCTTATGACAGGAGATCTTATTACCGAAATCAACGGGCAGTCCGTTGTAGAACTTGAAGCCGATGATTGCTCAAAGCTCATGAAGGGAAATCCGGGAACTTCTGTCAGCCTTACGATAAAAAGGGGAGCAAGCGTTTTCACAATCGACTTTATCAGGGAGATTGTAACCGTTCCTACTGTTGTGTATGAGATGATTGATTCGGATAATGCATACCTCAGAATCCTTGAGTTCTCCAGTGGAACGTACCGCGCTATTTCGGATGCTCTGGACAAGATGTCTGCAAAGGGAATGCAGAAGCTCATAATAGATGTCAGAAACAATCCAGGCGGAGATGTTGATTCTGCCTTGGCCATAGCAGACCTTTTTGTCAGCAACACGGATCTTCTTTACCTTTCTTATAAGGATCCTTCCAGGGATATCCGCTATACTGCGACAAGCAAGATCACAGTTTCACCTGATGTTGAGATAGCAATTCTTACAAACAAAGGAACAGCAAGTGCCGCGGAAATCTTCTCTGTTGCTATGAGGGATACAGGCAGAGCCGTCCTTGTCGGGACAAAGACATATGGAAAGGGCGTAATGCAGCTGGTTTCCGCCTTCGGTGACGGCTTTATCTCCGTAACAACTGCCAGTTTCTCAGGTCCTACCAGAAAGCCTATCAACAAGGAAGGTGTTCTTCCCGATATTGAGATTGCAGATGTTTCCATTGAAGAGGATGAGGTTCAAGCTTATGTTGATCTTGTGAACAGCAAGACCATTTCAACTTTCGTGGACAACAACCCAGCTTTCACAGATGAGAACCTGAAGAAGTTCGCCGCCCAGAACGCCGACTGCGGACTTAGGGAAGTGGTTCTTCTTCTGCTTGCCAGAAACGAGTACCTTGGCAGAATGAACTACGACGACAGGCCGCTTGCCGACATCAAGTACGATGTAGTCTGCAAGACCGCCTACGACTACCTTCAGTCCAAGGACAAGAGCGTAGTGAATTTCTAGTTATATACAACCGAACATACATAAAGGACCTGCCTTAGGGCAGGTTCTTCTATTAAAAGAAAATACAGTGTTAGAGATTGTTGTGTGAGTCTTTTTTGCACACACTATTGCACAAGTTATGCACAATCGTTTGCCAAGGGTTGTCAAAAAGACGGTCCAAAGGCTTTTTGTATCCTTCCAACTTTGGCACTAATCATCTGAGTAGTAGTAAGTAATTTGTTGTTATAAAACAAATTAAATGTATGTGTGTACATACCCTCTGATTAAAAAGTTATATAAGAATAATTGTTGTTTTATACTCTGAAAAGTTTGAAAAAAAACTAAACATTTAGCATTTATGCACAAGTTATTGACAACTTGATTCAATTATTGTCTGGACAGCTCCGATAGCGTAAATCGAGGCAGTTTCACATCTTAAAATGTTAGTTTTCAACACTACCGCTTTAAATGACCTGTCAATGAGAGCCTGGCATTCGCCTTGCTCAAGCCCGCCTTCCGGGCCAACAACCAGGGCAACGGCTCCGTCAAAGCCTTTAAGGCATTCAAGAAGGTCGTTGTTCTGGTTTTCAATTTTGCTCTGATGAAGCACAAGGCCCAGGCGCTTTAAGCCTGAAGTTCTTTTCTCAAAGTCATCGGGAATTTCGCTTATGTCTATCACGCCGCTGACTGTGGTGGGAACCATGGATCCGCTTTGCTGTATGGCTTCGGTGACCATTGCATCATAGCGTTCAATGCGTGTCATCTCTTTTCCTTCAAGATTGGCCACGCAGTTTCTGCTCTTTACAAGAACAATGGCGCTGACTCCGGCCTCGGTTGCCTTCTTGATTATGTCATCCGCCTTTCTTCCCTTGGGAAGACACTGATACAGGATGATGGTCTTCTTAGGCCCTGTCTGCGGAAGTGCATCGGTTCTCTCCTGTGCAGTCTCAGCTTTTTGTGCGCTGAGGAGGCAGCTGTCTTTTCCTATCTTCTCAATACAGAGGTCCCAGAGTTTTCCCTCTCTGTCGCGTCCTGTGATGATCTGTTTCTCTTTCAGGCGCAAAGAGCGCGTCAGATAGACAAAGTCCTTCCCTTTGATTTCCAAAGAGGATTGTCCTTTGAATGTCTTGGGAAGGAGGTAAAGTCTCATAGCCGTGTCACAGGCTCTTTCTGTACTTCAGGTTGTTACTTCCGATGAGGTTCTGGTATCTGTCCAAAATTCTGTCCATCAGTGGGCCGTCCCAGGGGATGGGGATTGTTTCATAGGCATTCTTACCCATCTCCTTCTTCTGCTGCTCAGAAAGGCTCAGGTAGGTCTGGATTCCCTTTGCAACATCCTCGCTTGTGTTCTGCGTAATCAGGCCGTTTTTCATGTTGTCGATTATCTCTGAAGAACATGAGCCTGCGACGGTGAGAGACGGAGTGTACTGTGCGGCAGCCTCTCGCACGACCATAGGAGCATTGTCATAGGTTGACGGGAACACGAAAAGGTCGCCGACGGAATAAAGTGCATCCAGCGCGCCGCTATCTGTAAGATGTCCTGTCAGAATCGAACAATCTTCGATGTCATTCTTTTTGATAAGTTCCCTGATTCCGCCTTCATCCGGGCCCTGTCCGGCCATTACCAGCTGGAAGTGAACACCGTTTTTCTTCAGAAGTCCGCAGGCTTCAATGGTGGTCTTCAGGTTCTTTTTCCAGCTCAGCTGTCCTACAAAGAGAAGAACCGGTATATCTCGTCTGATTTTGTATTTTTCCACAACCTCAGGAACGCGGGAGACATCCAGAACACGCTTGTTTGTTCCGTTGGGCATTACCACGATATTTCCCTTGTATCCGTATTCTCTGAGAGTTTCTCCCGTTCCGTCGGAGACTGCCCAGACTTCGTCACATTTTGAATAGAAGCTTGCAATGCTTCTGGCACCGACCGATGCAAACAGCTGGTTTCCGGTTGTCTGAAGGATGTCGTCATAGTACTTTGTATGAAATGATGCCACAATCGGAATGTGATGCTTTTTTGCATAGTGAAGGGCGTAATGCCCTGCAAATAGGGGAACATGTGCATGGACGATGTCCAGATTAAGCATTCTCATTCTCTGTGAGAAGTGAGGGTCAAAGCGCTCGAATCCGATTCTCCAAGGCATTTTCCTGGAAAACCTCATCGAAGTATAGTCTACTATCTCAAAAGGAAAGTTTCCCCTGAAGCCAGTGTTATACATTGGTGCTATGACATATACCTCGTGGCCACGGGATACCATTGTTTCGGAATAGGCCTTCATCACACGGCCCACACCATCGATGACAGGGATGAAAGACTCCCCGAACTGTCCGATTTTCATTTTTCACTCCAAAAAAGCTCAGAGAATAACTGAATTCCTGAGTGTGATCAGCATAATGACGATTCCACCGATAAAGAAAAAAGCAGTACCGATTACAGAGAATGGGAACAGTCCGTCAAAGACCGTTGCGATGAAGTTCCCTGCAAGCAGAAGAATCATAGCTGTATGTTTAAGAGCACCGACTTTCGTCGTCTCTGAGACTGCAAGAATAAGCTGGGAAATGACCGCCAAAGAAGAGAGGATTGACAATATCAAAAGAGGAGCCGGGACATCCCAGAGTTTTGTGACTTCCTGGGTTGCAGGAATGATGTATGTCAGAAAGGCCACCGAGAACAGCCCTGCAATAAAAAGCCTGAAGGCCTTGCTGTGTTCGTTTGTCTGATCCTGGATGGCGTTTCCTAAAATGGTGAACTGCACCATGAACTGAGATGCAATCAGAACTCGAACCAGAAGTCTTGGCGGTATGAAGCTGCGGCCTGAGATTGTGGTGAAGTAGGCCAGAATGCTCAGCTCTGCCATAGTCAAAAAGAACAGAAAGAATATT
>JAGBRG010000197.1 GCA_017632495.1 Spirochaetales bacterium | reverse complement strand
GTCAATGGCCTCAATCAGTGTTGCCTCTGCCTTGGCGCGCTCGGCCTCGTCTATTGCGTTCGGATTGAGCTTCGGACCGAGAAGTCTTGGCTGTGCTCCGTAACAGACTTTGAGATGGGACTGATCAAGAAGAGCCTTCTCTTTGATCTTGGACTGTGGATCCTTGTTCTGTGTGACTTCGATGGCATCGAAGAAGTCATCGCTTGCGATTGTCTTTATTGCGTCCAGAACGTCTCTGTTGGGATAACTCATCCAAACAATTGTTCCGACCTGAAAATACTTGTGAATTGATTCTCTCATATCAGTTCTTGTTTCCTATTGTTTTCTTTGCCACGCCGATTGCGTCCACAGGACACACAAGGCGGCACAGGTGGCAGCCGACGCACTTTGAGCCAGTAAGATGAGGCTTTCTGGTCTGCTTGTCAAAACTGATTGCCTGATGACCTCCGTCCATGCATGAGATGTAGCATCTTCCGCACCCTATGCATCTTTCCGTGTCAAAGACGGGAAGAAGAATCGTACCACGCTCTATGCTTCTGTGGTCCACGATCGAGTTCACGGCACCGCCTATGAGCTTTTTGACAGAGCTGATTCCCTTGGCCTTCATGTAATAGGAAAGACCGCTGATGAGGTCATCTATGATTCTATAACCGTACTGCATTACGGAAGTCGTCACCTGGACACTTCCAGCCCCGAGCAGGATGAACTCAAGGGCATCGATCCAGGTCTCGATTCCGCCCATGCCGCTTATGTGAAGGCCTTCAAGACCCTTGGCCTTGGCAAGGTCGGAGATAAAGCGCAACGCGATGGGCTTGACCGCGGAGCCGGAGTAGCCTCCGACTATGGACCTTCCGCGCACAGCGGGCTCGGCCACAAGGGTATCGATATTGACGCCGGTGATCGAGTTGATTGTGTTGATCGCGGCAATTCCGTCTGCTCCGCCCTCTTTGGCTGCCAGGGCCATTGGGACCATATCGGTGATGTTCGGAGTCAGTTTCACAAGAACAGGAAGACTTGTTCCGCTCTTGGTTGCGCGGGTGAAGCGCTCGATCAGAGTCTCGGACTGTCCGATGGTGACTCCAAGGTCGCCGTCCTCGAGGTTCGGACATGAGAAGTTGCATTCAATGACAGAAGCCCCTGCTTTCTCACATTCGTGTGCAAGGCGTGCCCATTCCTTGGCATTGCTGCCCATAATGGATGCCACAATGACCTTGTCGGGGAAGTCGGCTTTCAGATGCCTGAAAACCTGCATGTTCTCCTCGACGCTGTGGTCAGAAAGCTGCTCTATATTCTTGAAGCCGCAGAATGCATTGGCATGGTTGTGAATCGCGCTGAATCTGGGAGAAGCCTCGTGCTGGGGGAAGTTACAGATTGTCTTGAAGGCAACTCCTGCCCAGCCGGCCTCAAAGGCGCGCTTACACATATCATAGGTGCTTGCGACTACGGAAGACGAAAGCAGAAACGGGTTTTCCAGCTTCACACCGCAGATGTCGGTGGAAAGATCCACCTTTGAAATCTTAGGCTGTGGGATTACCTTCTCAGAATCCCTGATGCTCATGATGCAGGATCTGATATCAAGCGGAACCTTGTTATGCTTAAGGACACAGGCTTCAGCGCAAGGAGCGTTGCAGTACGTACAGTCAACTTTCTTGATTTTTCGCTTTGCTTCGGGGGTGTTGGCAAAGTACAAAGACCTCATTATATCCCCTACCGGGGCCCCCTGCGGGCAGGCACCTGAGCACGGCGGGTCTGAACAGAGAAGACATCTGTTGACTTCTGAAATATCAAAATCCAGCTTAAAATCCATTCTGCGAATACTCCTTGGTAAGAATTATACTGTGGCCTCAGCTATTTACAAGCATTTCATAGGTCACCCCGTACTTACGGGCAATATCACTTGCATATGACATTCCCTGCGGAGGCATGACACAGACCTTGAAAGACCTCTGACCTCCGTCTGAAAGCGCAACAAGAGATGCAGCTTTGACCGTTGCCCCCTCCTTTGTGCTTTCCTGATTCAGACTGTCTATGTCTGATGCAAGCTTATGCATATGGGTGTTGAAAATACACCTCGTACCCTTTTTCAATATTGCCCTGACAGCGTCCTTTGCTATGAAAAAACCTTCCTCAAACGATGTTGTGGAAAACGTCTCGTTCAGAAGAAGCACACTGTCCTTCGTGCACTGGGAAAAGAGCTCCCGGAAACGGTTACACTCCTCACCGAGTCTTCCGTAATCCAGAGTCTTATCCTCATCAGCCGGATAATGTGTGAAAATACAGTCTGCGGGCGTGAAAGAAAACTCCTTAGCTGGTACGAAGATTCCGCCCTGGGCCAGGACATATAGAAGTCCCACAGCTTGGGTCACCGTAGTCTTTCCCCCGCGGTTGGCACCTGTGAGGATGTAGGTATTCTTAGTGCTGTCAAACTCAAGATCGTTGTCCACAATCTCCTTGGGAGAATCATCCGAGCAGGCAAGACGAAGATTGTAAAAACCTTTTGCCTTCATCCTTGTATCATTGGTGTCTTGGCCCGAAAGAATCGATGCCTTGCAGAAAATGCGGCCGCTATCCTGCATTTTTTTGATGAACTCGGCCCACCGCACATAGTACAGGAACTCGGGAATCAGGGCCGTGATGTTCATAATTGAAAGTCCCACATATTTGTTCAGAACTACCTTGACGGCCTTCATCGTCTTGGCCAGCATGTGCTCCGTAATCCTGTCCATGTGGCTGGTCACATCCTTGCCCATATCTCCGTCCGGCACCATGGCCATCATCAGAACCGGGTTCTCTATCATCATTTTGGCCCGTGCCATTCCCTCGAGCTTTCCGGGCCCGCTTTCACCGGTCGAGAACGGCTGGAACTTCATGCTTCCGTCCCACTTTTCATCCTTATTTATCTTATCTTTGCCGGCGATTCTGTTTCCGAAGTTTTCAAGGGCCGATGCCTTCGTAAAGCTCTTTGCATTGACCGAAATCAGCCCGATCTCTTTGGCCTCAAAACGCTCATTCAGATTCACTCCCAGCGTCACGCTCTTGAGGTTCGAGGTCGAGCCCTTCAGGCCCTCTATATCCTTCTTGAGCTCGGCAAAGCTGCTGTCATTGTAGATTCCGTCAATCTTCTTTTTAAGTTCCTTCAGGCCTCTGGACTTGAGGCTGCTGTCCGAAAGACACGCCTGAAGCGATTCAACATAGCCGATATAATCCCTGATTTCCTCAAGACGGTGCACAAGATCCCATGTGCCAGAAGCTTCCTCATTGTCACGCCTAAAGCTTCCGAAATCCTTGAGAAACTCAATCTTATCCAGAATTTCCAGCATTCTGTTTCTGAAGGACGGATTTTTGTAGATATCCTCAAACACATCCAGACGGAACTGAACAACTTCGGGGTCTGATGTGACCTTGGACATGATTCCAAGAATCAGACTCTGCTCTTTTTCCTTATCCGAGAGGCTCCTGCAGATGACATCAAGGGCCAGGTCATGAATCGTGATGTCACTGAGGGTCCTGCATCTGTCATAGCTTCCGTTGGGGAAAATAATACTGATACCGCTTTTTTCTTCCATGCAGTAATTCTAGCATGCAATATGCTATACTTCAGCAATATGAAAGATAAAACATCCGGGGCCAGACTTTTTGCAGCTCTTATGG
>JAGBRG010000196.1 GCA_017632495.1 Spirochaetales bacterium | reverse complement strand
TAGGTCTTACCCTGCCCTCCGTCATCAGGAAGGGCGAACTTATAACTCTCGACCAAAGCACTCTGACCAAGGTGCTTATGAATTCCCGTAGAAAGAATTCCGTCTCCGTAGCCATGGATTATGGAGAAATTCTTAAGACCGTGGATGCAGCATGCCTCGATCTGAGCATCTATTGCATCAAGGGCCTCTAAAAGCCTGTAGCCTCTTAAATCAAGACTCATCTTAGGAGATGGAGATTTTGAACCCTGATCAAAGGAATAGGATTTTACACTGTTGGTTCTTCTGGGAACGGTAAGATCGGTTTCTTTGAAGGTGAACTTCATAGGACCTATAGCAACCTGCCACCTGCCCTTTCCCATGTTTTTGACCACAGTTCCTTCTCTCTTTGAAGGTCCGCAGAGCACATCCATTCCCACCTTAAGATCCACACTGTCAGAAAGTGCGTTATCTTCCTGAAGCTGCTTCTCATCAAGACTCTGCTCGTCTGCCTCAATCTGACTTCTGAGATTCTCCTCACGGCTTTGAAGATCCGAAAAAAGACTCTTCATCTTCAGCGTCTTTTCTCTTGTGATCTCGCCCTGCCTTAGCTCAGCGACCATGTTCTCCATCTCTTTTCGTGACTGCCTGAGATAGTCGTCAAACTCATTGAGCCTGTCTTTCTTAAGACGGTTCTCATAGGCCTGAAGGCGCCTCTTCTCTTTTTCTATGTGGTTTTCCTGATTGGAGATATCTCTGAGCCTGCGCTCAAGTTCAGCCTTGTGGGACTCGGCTTCCCGCCTAAGGGTCTCAAGGTTTCTGATTATGGAGGAGATTTTCATCGCCTCCTGGCCCATATAGCGCTGGGCTGAATATGTGACGCTCTTAGGAAGACGCATTCTTTTTGCGGTGTCTATTGCGTGGCTTTCTCCGGGAAGGCCCTCAATTACACGGAATGTAGGCTCTAGTGTCTTTTCATCAAACTCCATCGAGGCGTTTTGGACTATATCAGAGCCGTATGCATACTGCTTCAGAACTCCATGGTGGCTGGTTGTTAGAGTCAATGCAGCCTTCTTGGTACAGAACTCAAGAACAGACCTAGCCAGAGCCGCACCTTCCTGAGGATCTGTGCCGCTTCCAAGCTCATCCAGGATTACCAAGGAATCCTTTGTCATGGTCCTTAGGATGAAGCCTATGCTCTTCATGTGGCCGCTGAAAGTAGACAGATGGTTTTCTATGCTCTGATCGTCTCCGATGTCAGTAAAGACTCTGTCAAACAAAGCAAGACTGCTTCCGTCGGATGCAGGAATATAGCCGCAGATCTGATTTAAAAGAGAAAAAAGACCTACAGTCTTCATGGTGACGGTCTTTCCGCCTGCATTAGGACCTGTCAGAACCACAGCCTTGATTCCTGAAGGAATCGTAAGATCAATTGGAACACACTTTGCTCCCAGAAGCGGATGGCGTGCCCTTATGAGATTACAGCTGTAATCACCGGAAATATCCGGACTTCCCACAAGGGTTCTACAGCAGTCATTATTCTTTGCCCAAGAAGCAAATGCATACAGAAAATCAGCTTCTTTCACCTGTGAGCACAGAATTCTAATATCGTTTTCACACTCTCTAACCATGTCGGAAAGCTTTCCGATAAGTCGTGCAATCTCAAGCTGGATTTCTTCCTGAGCCATGATTACAGCATTGTTCATATCAACAAGCTTGAAAGGCTCCATAAAGACGGTTCCGCCGCTTTGGGATGCGCTTTGCACATAGCCGTCCATCATGGACTTGGACTCGTTTTTCACAGGTAAAAGGATGCGGTTGTCACGAAGAACCGCCGTATCGGACTGCATTATTGATGAATTTAAGTGCATCAGATCCGAAGCAAGGCGGCTTCTTTCTAGGCGCTTGCCCTCGGCCTTGTCCCTTAAGGCCTTCACCGTGGGATAGTTTTCCTTGACAATGCCCGGGCTTTCAAGGATGCGGAAGATTTCCTGCTCAAGATACAGAAGATTCTCCGGAATCTCCGCAATTATATCCTGAACGCCGCTGTCTTTATCAGGACATCCGAGCTGCGTGGAAAGGCCAAGAAGGTTCTTCAAAAGAAGTGCGCTTCTGATAAAAAGGCCTATGTTGAAAATCTGCTCACCTTCAAGAGACGATGTAGGTCTGTTTAAAATGTAATCAAGGGCATCAGAGATATCGGGAAAGCTTTCAACCTTGACAGAGTTTTCTGATGTGGCCTTGGTGATTGAATAAATAACAGCAGAAACCTGCTTCTGACGAAGAATATAGGCGTCTTTGTCAAACACAGGGATTGCGCTTTTGACCGCTAAAGAGCCAAGCGGACTTAGTGCATGACTTGAGACGGAAGTAAGAACAAGATCCAGGCCTAAATCTACTGCTGTCCTTTTGAACATTTCTTTCCCCAGTTTCTTCCCCACACGGGAAGTCTGTCTTCAAGAGAATCCAGCATTCTCAGATAACTTTCATATCTGTCAGGATTTATCTTACCTTTTTCCAAAAGACGGCGAACCTCGCATCCGGGCTCGTTTATGTGCATGCACGAACTGTATTCACATTTACTAGATGCCTTCACAAACTCAGGAAACGACAATGCTATAAGGTGCGGATCATCATGCGGCACAGAGATTTCCCTGAAGCCCGGAGTGTCTATCAGCACAAAGTCAGGCCCGTCCAGCATCAGAGAATGGTTTGTGGTGTGGTTTC
>JAGBRG010000195.1 GCA_017632495.1 Spirochaetales bacterium | reverse complement strand
TAATGAGTATGGGCATCGATGATTCCCGGCATGACCAGCATGCCATTGGCATCAATGACCTTGGCACCATCCGATTTCAGGTTTTCTCCGATTTTCGAAATCTTTCCGTCCTCTATGAGAAGATCGGCTTTCTTTGATGAATTCTCGTCAACCAATGTTCCGTTTTTAATCAGGATGCTGCTCATGTTACCTCCATCAAGGCTTACTGATTACAGAAGTTCTCTTCCAAAAAATCCAGATCAAGCTCGGGATAAAGCACGTGCTTTGAAAGAAGCTTTCTGACTCTTCCAAGTGCCGCCTCTCTGGCTTGATCGGATATGACGGCCTTGCTTCTGCTCGGCTTTCCGGCGTTCTCACCCTTTGTGATTATAGCAGGTTTTGCGTTCTTCAGAACAAATGTGATGATGGAGGCAATCTCCTTCATCTCCTCAGGTCCCATGCCCAAAGTAGTCACGGCAGGGGTTCCGATTCTGAGTCCGCTTGTGTACCACGGACCGTTTTTGTCAAACGGCAGGGCGTTGCGGTTTAGCGTGATTCCACAAGAAATGAGGATGCTTTCTGCCTGACGGCCGTTAAGACCAAGTCCCGTGACATCCAAAAGCATCATGTGGTTGTCTGTTCCGCCTGTCTGAAGCACCATGCCGTCATCCATGAAAGCCTGAGCCAGAGCCTTGGCGTTCTCTGCTATCTTTCTGGCATAGTCAGCAAACTCAGGCGTTGATGCCTCTTTCAAGGCAATAGCCTTAGCGGCCATGACATGAGGAAGCGGACCGCCGATTACAAGCGGACATCCCTGGTCCACAGAATCAGCAAAGCGCTGTCTGCATAAGATCATTCCTCCGCGAGGACCGCGTAGCGTCTTATGGGTTGTTGTTGTGACAACATCAGCCCACATGACAGGATCGTAGTCCCCACTAAGGACCTTTCCTGCAACAAGACCTGCAAAGTGAGCCATATCAACCATCAGAACTGCGCCGCAGGCATCTGCAATCTCACGCATCTTTCTGAAATTGATCTTTCTGGGATATGCACTGTAGCCGGCAAGAAGAATCAGCGGCTTGATTTCCATGGCGCGTCTTAAAATATCGTCATAATCAAGAACACCGGTCTTGGGAGATACCGAGTAGGAATAAGTGTCGAACATATGGCCTGAGATATTCATTCTGTATCCGTGTGTGATATGTCCGCCGCTGTAGTAATCAAGACCTAAAAGCCTCTGGTTTCCGGTCTTGGCCTTGATGATTGCCCACTGTTCTCTTGAAAGCTCCGATGCATTGGAAACACCCATCTCCTCAAGAGACGGAACCTGAACGAGAGTATTTAGAATTGCCCAGTAGGCGCAAAGATTAGCATCTGCTCCGCTGTGGGGCTGAACATAGGCGTGCTCTGCTCCGAAAATCTCGCAGGCAAGCTTAGATGCATAGTCTTCAATCGCATCGACGTTGTCACAGCCTGCATAGTAGCGGTGATATGCAAAACCCTCAGCGTACTTATCCGTGAGAAGATTTCCCATGGCAAGATGGCAGGCGGGGCTGCTGTAGTTCTCGCTTGCAATTAGCTTCAGATGGCTTCTCTGGTTTCTGATTTCCCCAACGATTCTGGATGCAACAAGCGGGCTGACTTTTGATATTTCATCAAGCTGTGCAAGATATGCGATCATCGTCTCGTTGAGGTCATCCTTATGTGCTTTCAGGTATTTTCCCAGTGCTGATTCTTTTCCCATTATCCAATCCTTGAAAGGTTAAAGAAAAAGCCGTCAGACGGCCTTTTC
>JAGBRG010000194.1 GCA_017632495.1 Spirochaetales bacterium | reverse complement strand
GCTCAAATCCAGAGGAATCAACAAGGAAGTTGCAACAATCGTCACCCAGGTCCTGGTTGATGAGAATGATCCTGCATTCCAGAATCCGACAAAGCCTGTCGGAGGATTCTACGACAAGGATGTCGCAGAGAAGATCATGAGGGAGAAGGGCTACAAGATGGTTGAGGATGCAGGACGCGGCTACAGAAGAGTCGTTCCATCTCCAAGACCGATCGATGTCGTTGAGAAGAAGACCGTAGAGAATCTCATCAAGGACGGAAACGTTGTCATCACAGTAGGTGGCGGCGGAATCCCTGTTGTTCTCAGAGACGGCTATCTTTACGGAACACCTGCTGTCATTGATAAGGATTATGCTTCAGAGAAGCTTGCTGAGCTCATCGATGCAGATATGCTCATCATCCTTACAGCAGTTGAGAAGGTTGCCATCAACTACAAGAAGGACAACGAACAGTGGCTGTCTTCAATGACACCAGATCAGGCCAAGGCCTATGCAAAGGAAGGCCAGTTCGCACCGGGATCAATGCTTCCGAAGGTCAACGCCTGTGTTGAGTTTGCAGAAAGCAAGAAGGGCAGAGTCGCACTTATCACATCGCTTGATAAGGCTCTTCAGGCTCTTAACGGGGAAACCGGAACAAGAATCCAGATGTGAATTGCCTAATTAGGCTTGACGCTTTTTGGGTTTTTGTTTATAAATACCTCGTATTGCGCTTGTGGTATAACGGTATTACCTCAGCCCTCCAAGCTGAAGACGCGGGTTCGACTCCCGTCGGGCGCTAAGGACCACGCAGATGCGTGGTCTTTTCATATCAAGCGGAGGATGTATGGGTCAGAGAGGTGAAGTTTTCTCAACCAGGTTCGTGACTAATGACAGAACTTATTTCTTCAATGTCAAGGAGAACTACAAGGGCGACATGTACCTCAACATCGTCGAGAGCAAAGGAACTGAGGACGAGGGCCGTTACATCAGACAGAGCATAATCGTCTATCCGGAAGATCTTGGTGAGTTCATCAGGGAATTCCAGAAGTCTGTGGACTACATGAAGGTTCATGCTTCAAAGAAGACAGAAGGCTAATATCTGAACGTCATTCTGTGAATCGGACATGGTCCGTATTTATAAAGGGCTGCTTTGTGTGAAGAACACGGGTAGCCCTTATGTTTTTCAAAGCCGTAGACGGGCCATCTTTTTGCCGCACAGACCATAAAGCGGTCTCTGGCATTCTTTGCTAAAATGGATGCGGCCATAATCTCAAAAACCTTTGAGTCTCCTTTGACTATCGCCTGGCATGGAATGTCCACATCAGGGGTTTTGTTTCCGTCCACAAGAAGGACATCGGCTTTGATTCCTTTATTATTAAGTTGTTTTGAAACCAAAAGATAAGCTCTTTTCATGGCAAGCATGGACGCCCAGAGGATGTTAATCTCGTCAATCTCTTTGGGTGTTGCCCAGGCTACAGCCCAGGCTATGGCCTTTTCTTTTATCACAGGCTCGGCCTGAAGGCGTTTTTTCTCGGAAAGCTTTTTTGAATCAGCAAGTAATTCTTTCGGAAAATCGGAAGGAAGAACCACAGCCGCTGCGCACACAGGACCTGCAAGAGGCCCGCGTCCTGCTTCATCCGCACCTATGACAATGTTGTATTCCGGTTCCCCGAATAGCGTCAGCTGCTCGTCCATATCAGAACGATAAACCTAATTTGGGCTCTTGTCATCAGTGGAAATATCGCTTGATTTCTGATATCATAGACCCATGTTCCTCAAATCGGTTGAGCTATACGGATTCAAATCATTCGCTGACAGAACCAAGTTCGAATTCTCTGACGGCATCACATCTCTCTTAGGACCTAACGGAAGCGGAAAGAGTAACGTAGTAGACTCTGTGAAATGGGTACTTGGAACCCAGGCTTTAAGCTCAATCCGTGCAAGCAAGAAGGACGATGTAATCTTCAACGGAACAGATACACGTAAGCCCATGCCCATGTGTGAGGTCATTCTGACATTGAACAATGAACAGGGCCTATTGAACATCAATGCCACAGAGGTTGAGATAAAGCGCCGTGCATTCAGAAACGGGGATAATGAGTACTACATCAACCGTGAGAAGGTTCTTCTTAGAAACATCAGAGAGCTTTTCATGGACACTGGTGTCGGAAAAGCCGCATACAGCATTCTGGAACAGGGAAAGATCGACCAGATTCTTCTGATGAAACCAGAGGACAGACGCTATATCTTTGAAGAGGCATCAGGAATCAGCCGCTTCAAGCAGCAGAGTGAGGATGCAGCCAGAAAACTTCAGAAAACTGATGAGAACATGGCTCAGGTTGATATTCTTCTAAAGGAATCTGAGAAGCTTTACATCTCACGTAAGGGTCAGCTAGAAAAGGTTCTGAAGCATCGTGAGCTTTCAGCTGAAAAAGAGAGACTTGAAGTTGAGCTTCAGCTTTCTTATGTGCAGTCTCTGACAAAACTCAAGGATTTCAGACAGGGTGAGCTTGATAAGCTTGAAGAGGAGCAGAAATCAATCGACTCATACCTAGATACTGCTAGAACCGGCATGGCTCAGCAGCAGAATGAGCTTGAAGAGCTCAGAGCCCGGAAGGAAAATCTTTCCGGAAAGGGCAGGGAGCTTGAGGAGAGAATCAACTCGTTCAACACGACAATCGGTGTCTACAACGAAAGGTTTCATGAAATCTCCCAAAGATCTAAGGATGCCAAAAGCCGTGCCCAGCAGGTTCAGGACAGGATGGAAATTGACAAGCAGAAGCTTGAAGAGAGAAAGGCTGATTATGAAAGCATTCTTGAAAACATCCGTCTGACTCAGGAAAGCATTGAGAAGATGGGTGAGGAGATAGAGAAGCTCAAGGCTGATAGGATCAGACACCAGCTGGATATAGATGATCTTAACAAGGACAACGAGGATCTTGCCCAAAGCCGAGTCTCCATCACTGCTCAGATCAGTGAACTTGCTAACAATATTGCTGACAATCTTGAAAAGCATATCAAGGGAAGCGGATACAGTTCATCTGTCAGAGCCAAGGCAGAAAAGGAGCTTTTAGGCGGAATCTCCAAGGCCAGAAGCATCATTTTGGAGAAGATCGATTTCCTCAGAGACATATCTTCAGTTGATTTTGAGCGCAAAGTCTTCCAGGATGCCATCGAGCAGACAGAAGAGTCTCTTTTGGAGCAGATTGATGAGATCAAGGGTCTTTTTCAGGAATACAGTGGAACCATTCCCACGTTCCTTGATGATTTCACATCGCCTGAAGGAACCCTTGCCAAAAAGAGCCAGCTTGATGCTGATCTGAACGCTACCTATGAGAAAGAAAACGCCAACAAGGCCAAATCTTCGGAGCTTTCGTCTGAAATCGAGCGCCTTTCAAGAATCATCATGCTCAAGGAATCAGATTTAAATGACCTTAACATGGATAATGTCCAGTTCAAGGCCAAGTCCGATTCCATCCGTGAATCAATCAATGATCTGAAGAACAGCATCCAGCAGATGGAGTTCGACTATTCGGATGCCTATCATTCGGTAGAGGCTGAGGAAAGCAAGGTCAATGAGGTTCTGGAAACCATCGACGGTCTTAAAGAAAAGAAGACCCAGACTTTGGATGAGATAAATGATATCAAGATTCAGCTTTCGGATGTGACGTCTAAAATCGATGATATTTCCCAGGAGATTTCAAAGAACAACTCACAGTTCCAGGATAAGTTTCAGAGAAAACAGACCATTGCCGTTGATATTGCCACGGCAAATGAGAACATCCGTGCAATTGCCGAGAACATCCAGAGAATCTACACTGAATTCTTTGAAAACACCCAAAAGAGCCTGAAGGAATTCAATGACCATGAGATTACGGCTACCGATGAGGAGCTTAAGTCAAAACTTGATGTGGTCAAAAAGAGACTTCAGGATCTGGGATACATAAACTACATGGCCGAGGATGAGTACAACGAGGCCAAGAAGAACTATGACTTCTACAGCAAGAACATGAGCGACCTCACAAAGGCAAAGAACGACCTTGAGGAAGTCATCGCTGAAATCAGAAGAAGAAGCGAAGAGATGTTCATGGAAACCTACGGCCAGATATCAGAAAACTTCCAGGAAATGTTTACGACGCTGTTCGGCGGAGGTAAGGCAGTGCTCATGCTCACCGACGAGGAAAACATTCTGGAGTCAGGAATTGACATCAAGGCCCAGCCGCCTGGAAAGAAGATGCTC
>JAGBRG010000193.1 GCA_017632495.1 Spirochaetales bacterium | reverse complement strand
AGCTTATCAACTATGAATCCAAGTCCGACCTTCCAGTCTCTCCATTTGAAAGTAAAGCCAGGATACTTGCGGGCTTGCGTATAGATGTCGTTGGTATATTTGTAAGCTGTCTTCTTCGGAAACATTAAAACCAGATTTTGGAGTATAACATCTATATCCTCTTCAGGATTCCCTCGGTACTTGGAATATGCGTATTTGCCAAGCTTTGAATGCGCCCAGTCAGCACCGACTTCGTTTTGAAGCAAATCTATTACGTACTCATCTCCCCAAAGCTCACCTACAATATTGAACGTATGAAGCAAAATTGCACCCTTCAGGTCTGAGGCCGAGATATTGAAGCCATAAGACGCCCATGAGAATAATCCACCGTAGATATCAAATCCGAGAGCAACTGAAATGCCTATTTCGGCATGTCGTTTCTTTCTGCCTTTTTTGCTCAAGGACAAGTCTTTGAAATCAACAGAGAATTCGACAACAGTACCTTCCAGACCATATGAATAAGCCGTCCCCTCTTCAACCTCAAAGTCAAAAAGATACTCAGCGGTGACAGAACCGGAAAGCTCGGTCTCTGCAAAAAGAACAGATGAGAGGAAAGCAAAGAAAACAAGAACAAGAAGTACTTTTTTCATAACAAGATCGCTTTTTGAAAATTATAGACTATGAACTAATCCGACTTCAATACGCTGTCTTTTTCGGAAAAGAAGTGAAGGTTACAACCTCCAGTTATCCTAAGAAATCTGCAATTTGGAAGGTTTTGGTAGGTTTGATAGGTCTGATAGGTCTGGTAGGTTTGGTAGGTTTGATAGGCTTGATAGGCTTGGTAGGTTTGGTAGGTTTGATAGGTCTGATAGGTTTTGTAGGCTTGATGACAGCTTTGGCGCAGGAGGAATCGTTTTTCCGCAGATGAATTATTAGTAACCACCTGCCGGTTTCCATGTTATAATCATGATAAAGGTAAAAGGATAAAGGAGAAAAACATGGGCAAAAAAAACGAAAACAAGAAAGACGGTATCATCATGGATAAGAGCACTGAACTGAACACCGAGGAACTCAAGGATGTTTCAGGTGGATTAGTGAAACCTGTAATAGACGTAAAAAAAATCGATAACGACGTAATTCTCGGTTTTCAGCCTGGAGAAGAAATCACAAAAAAGAAAAGACAATCAATAGATACAGTCATTTGGATGTGTCTCTAATTCGAAGAAACTTGGAGGCTGATTCCAGGCTTCAAATCCGGTGACCGGCCATAAAACACAGAGGCGGGAGATTTACTCCCGCCTCGTGTTTTAGGTGCCGACCGGATTTGCCCTCCGGCTCCCGGTTGTCCGCCTTCCGGGCCGGCCTGGCTTCAGACAGTCCACCGGACTGTCTTCCTACCGCCAGGCTTCAAATCCGGTGACCGGCCATTAAATTGAAAGCGGAGGCCTTTCGACCTCCGCTTCAATTTAGGTGCCGACCGGATTTGAACCGGTGAACAACGGTTTTGCAGACCGCCCCCTTAGACCACTTGGGTACAGCACCAAATGCCTTGTCAGCGATACTAATGTAACAAAATTAGAGTCACGATGCAAGTACCCATAGCTTTCTATGAGCATTCTCACTTGTCAGAAGGTGCGATTTGACGGACAATGGACACGGAGGTTCCGATGGAAAAAGAACTGAAGGAAAGAATCATCCGTCTTGACGGGAAAAACACAACATATCTCATTCGGGTAAACAGCACAGGACATCTGGAGAACCTCTACTACGGAAAACGCCTGCGCCACGATGCGACGCTCCAGCCGCTGATGCAAAGGCGAAGCATCGGACTTGGAACTTCAGTCGGCTATGACGAGAAGAATCCCCTTCTCATCATGGATGCAGCATGTCTTGAGACAAGCACTCCAGGCAAGGGCGATTTCAGAACACCTGCAGTTGTAGTTGAATACGACAACGGAATGACCACGCTTGACTTTGTCTACAACAGCCACAGGATTGTAAAGGGAAAGCCGCCAGTGAAGGGCCTTCTGGCCCAGTCATATGCAGAAAATGATGATGAGGCCGTGACACTTCAGATCCAGCTCAGAGACAGAAAGCTTCCTCTGGTTCTGCAGATGTACTACACGATGTTCACAGACTGTGATGTGATTGCAAAGACCTGCATCCTGACAAACGGGACAAAGGAAAACATCACAATCAGAAATATGGCAAGCCTTCAGCTGGATCTTCCCGATGCAGACTGGGACATCGTCTCATTTGACGGAGCCTGGGCAAGAGAGCGCAGTGTGACAAGGCGTCATCTGGAATCGGGAATTACCGAAATCAGCTCCACATGCGGAGTCTCAAGTGCCTTCCATAATCCGGCAGTTTTCTTGGAAAGACCTGACTGCACAGTCACAAAGGGCGAATGCTATGCATTTAACCTGATTTACTCGGGTAACCACAGAGAGATAATAGAAAAAAGTCCGTACTCCATGACAAGGTTCCAAAGCGGAATCAACCCGCAGGGCTTTTCATGGGTGCTCGCTCCCGGAAGGGAGTTCACAACACCTGAGGCGGTGATGACGTACTCGTTTGCTGGAAACGCGGCGGCCAGCACGAACATGCACAGCTTCGTGAACAACCACATAGTGAGGGGCCAGTGGAAATACAGACAGCGCCCGGTTCTTTGCAACAACTGGGAAGCCACATATTTCAATTTCTCGGAATCCAGAATTATTGAACTGGCAAAAGCGGCATACGACTTGGGAGTGGAGCTCTTTGTGCTTGATGACGGCTGGTTCGGCCAGCGCGACAACGACACCACAAGCCTGGGCGACTGGTTCGTAAACACCAAAAAGCTCCCTGGAGGCCTGACTCATCTTGCCGACAGCATCCACAAAATAGGACTTCTTTTCGGCATCTGGGTCGAGCCCGAGATGATAAGCCGCCTGAGCCGCCTCTATGACAAGCACCCCGACTGGGCCATCATGATCCCGGGAAGAAACCCCTCCGTGGGAAGAAATCAGTTCATCCTGGATCTGACACGCAAGGAAGTTCGCGACTACCTGGTTTCTGCCATGAGCGAGGTCTTCAGGCTCTCCAAGGCAGACTATGTCAAATGGGACATGAACAGAGTCTTCAGCGACCTATACAGCACAAACGGCTACTTCATGGGCGAGTTCGGCCATAGATATGTTCTAGGTCTTTACGATGTCATGTCTCGCCTGGCCCAGGCCTTCCCGAACATCCTGTTCGAAGGCTGTGCATCAGGCGGAAACCGCTTTGATCTTGGAATTCT
>JAGBRG010000192.1 GCA_017632495.1 Spirochaetales bacterium | reverse complement strand
CGTCGTAAGTGAATAGCGCAACGAAACAGGAACACTTTCCGATGTCTACTACACATGCCCTGTGTACCTTGTCATCATGGGCGACTCTCCGTATGCCTCAGCTGAAAGCACAAGCACAGCTGTTGCCAAGGTCGGATTCTTTGAGAAGATCCAGCAGAGCTTCTACAAGACCTTCATCAGGGAAAACAGATGGAAGCTGTTTGTCTCAGGTGCCGGAGTCACGACTCTGATCACAATCTGTTCCATCATCATCGGAACGGTTCTGGGCTTTGCAGTCTACATGGCATGCAGACACGGCAATGTGTTCGCCAACAAGACTACCAACTTCTTCATGTGGCTTATCCACGGAATGCCTACAGTTCTGTTTTTGATGATTCTGTACTATGTCATCTTCGGTTCTTCAAGGCTTTCCGGAATGTGGATTTCTGTTGTGGGCTTCTCACTGATGTTCGCAACATCCATGATCGACATGCTCCGCGTAGGCTACAATGCAATCGGAAAGGGCCAGTACGAGGCCGCCACTGCAATGGGTTATTCTGACGGACAGAGCTTCTTCAGAATCCTGTTGCCACAGGCTGCCCACCACTTCCTGCCGATCTACAGCAACGAGGTTGTGACCCTCATCAAGGAAACTTCCGTTGTAGGTTACATTGCAGTTCTGGATCTGACCAAGATCAGTGACCTTGTCAGAAGCAGAACATATGAGGCATTCTTCGCCTTGATTCTTACTGCAGTGGTCTACTTCGTAATCCAGGGAATCATGGTCAGACTTGTCCGCATGATCCAGAAGAAGATCGATCCGCGCCGCAGATCCGACAAGAAGATTCTTGAAGGAATCGACATCAAGGACTGGGATCTCTTCTGAGTTCTCACTATTCAGACACTAGCCCCGCAGCTTCCGAGCTGCGGGTTTTTTTGTTTTTTGCAAATCTTGCACACTTTGCACACCTTGCACACCTTGCACACTTTGCAAATCTTGCAAATCTTGCAAAACTCTGCAAAAAGAATTTGCCAACAATTTTTGCAAAACCCTCAATATAATCAGCACTTTTTCTGTATTAGGGAGTATCAACCACTTTCGGGGGAGGTACTATGACCAAATTAGGAAAAAATGATCTGTTTCAGAAAGGACCGGAAAAGGGAAGCAAAGTCGGAATGAGTTCCAAAAGGAACATTGATAAGAACGGTCTGTTTTATCATGTGATTACCACATCTTGGCGGAAGAAACGTCTGTTTGACAAGGAACTTGCCAAATACCGTCAGGATCTGCTTTGTGAACTGTGCGCAAAGAAAGGAATTACAATTCTTTATTCTGTAACACTGCCTACGCATACCCATGAGGTTTTCATAACACCTTGTTGGGAGGATCTTTCCTCTGTAATCAAAGCGCTGAACTCAAACATCGCAAAGTATGTCAGGCGCTATTTGTCAAAAGCAGAAGGAAGAATCAGGGTTTTCAGCGATGATCCGGCTTATGTACTTGTAGATTCAATCGAATATCTCATGTATCTGGGAACCTATATCTTCTGGAATCAGCAGCGTCCCAAAGACGAAGGTAAATCTGTGCCTGACTCATGCTTCTGGATGTTTGAAAAGGGATATTTTCCCGAGCCTTACAATGCTGAGATATACCAAAAGCTTTTCGGTCTGAGTCCAGCAGACCTCCTGGCTCTCTACAAGACCCACACTCCTACTGAAGTATGGCAGTATGCCAAGAAGCGCTTCAGTGGCTGGGCCGCAGAGGATAACAAAAGGCTCTTTCTGCGGGATTGTGTGTGATTTGCAGAGTTTTGCAAGATTTGCAAGGTGTGCAAGATTTGCAAGATTTGCAAGGTGTGCAAAATTTGCAAGATGTGCAAATGTCAGACAGAACGAAGCTCTTTTATTCTCTTGATTATTCTGTCTATGTCAGCGTGGGTCAGAACCGGGGTGAGGAGGGTGAACTTCAGCATGACGCGTCCGTCCTTGGTTGTCTGGCCTATGACTGTTCCTTCGTCCATAAGACGCTTTCGGATTTTCTTGTTAGCCTCGTCTCCATCGGTGACGGCAAAGACAACGGAGCTGATTTCAGGCTTTACCGGAGCTATGAAGGCAGGGTCCTTGATAAGGCACTCGTAGAAGTAGCTGGCGTTTCCCACAGCAGTGTCGACAATTGATGCAAAGCCGTCACGGCCGCGGGTGCGGAAGGCCATGAAGACCTTCAGGGCATCGAATCTTCTTGTGGTCTGGATGCTCTTGTCCACCAGGTTGATGTAGCCTTCCTCCTCATCCTCCTCACGGTTGAGGTAGTCAGCATGAAGTTCAAAGCATTCCTGAAGGCTCCTGTCCTTGAAAAGGACCACAGAGCATGAGATGGGAAGAAGGAACATCTTGTGAAAGTCCACGGTGACACTGTCGCAGATTCCGAGGTTCCCCATGCGGTCCCTGTATCTGTCGCTCATGACCAGGGCGCTTCCGTATGATGCATCGGTATGAAGGAACATCCCGTACTTGTCGCATATTCTTCTCATCTCGGCGACATCGTCG
>JAGBRG010000022.1 GCA_017632495.1 Spirochaetales bacterium | reverse complement strand
CCGCAAGGTCCACGCGATGATGGAAGGCGGGGACGAGAAGGCCTCGATCATCTGGGGCGCGATGGTCTACCAGATCTGCAAGAGCATCGGGGCCATGGCGGCGGTCCTGGACGGACATGTCGATGCCATCATCCTCACCGGAGGCCTTGTGCGCTATGACGATATCCCTGAGACCATCAAAACCAAATGCGGCTTCATTGCCCCGGTAGTCACCTACCCGGGCGAGGTCGAGCAAGAGGAGCTGGCCAGTGCGGCTTTGGACGTTCTGCGCGGCAAAGAAAAGGCATTCAGGTACACGGGAAAGCCCGTCTTTCAGGGCTTTGCGTGGGACAAGGATTGAGCAGGGATTGCACGGGCTCAGAGCCCCGGCATATGGAGGAATACTGTTCCCATTTTCAAGAAAGGCAAACTATCACGAGACCGACAAGATGGGCATCATCCACCACAGCAACTACATCAAGTGGATGGAAGAGGCCCGCATCGCATATATGGAAAGCCTGGGCTTTGGGTTCGACAAGGTCGAAGAACTTGGCATTGTCTCCCCTGTTGCCGGAATCAGCATCACCTATAAGACCCCGGTTCTGTTCAACGAGGTCGTGGACATCCAGGTCTCTGTCACCCGCTACAGCGGCGTGATCCAGGAGGTCTCCTACACCTTCGTCAAGCAGAAGACAGGCGATCTTTGCGCCACGGCCACATCCAAGCACTGCTACCTGAAGGACGGCAAGGTGGTGAATCTCAAGCACGAGATCCCCGCCCTGGACAAGATCTTTGCCTCCGAGCTGGTCAAGCCCGAGCACAATTGACGCACGCCTTTCGTGTAATTGACTTTTTGAACAGTAAACGTGAATATATACATACAAGAAATTAATAAGGAGATTTCTAGATGAGCAATATTGATCAGATTATCGCAAGAGAAATTCTTGACTCACGTGGAAACCCCACAGTTGAGGTTGATGTAATTCTCGAAGACGGTTCATTCGGCCGTGCAGCAGTTCCTTCCGGCGCATCCACAGGTGTCCACGAGGCAGTTGAGCTCCGTGACGGCGACAAGAAGCGCTACCTCGGAAAGGGCGTTCTCAAGGCTGTTGACAACGTCAACAACATCATCGCTCCGGCAATCGAGGGTATGGATGCCCTTGACCAGGTCGCAATTGACCGCGCAATGATTGCTCTTGACGGAACACCGAACAAGGGTAAGCTCGGTGCAAACGCAATCCTTGCTGTTTCAATGGCAGTAGCACACGCAGCAGCTGAGTACCTCGGACTGCCGCTTTACAAGTACCTCGGCGCATTCCACGCCTGCGTCCTCCCCGTTCCGATGGCAAACATCCTCAACGGCGGCGCACACTCCGACAACAAGGTCGACTTCCAGGAGTTCATGGTCATGCCTATCGGCGCTTCCTCAATGAGAGAAGCCATCAGAATGACAGCTGAAGTCTTCCACAACCTCAAGTCCGTTCTCAAGGGCAGAGGCTACAACACAGGTGTCGGTGACGAGGGTGGATTCGCTCCGGACCTCCAGTCCAACGAAGAGGCACTGGAAGTCATCATGGAGGCCATCAAGAAGGCCGGTTACACAGCTGGCAGAGACGGTGACTTCATGATCGCTCTGGATCCTGCTTCATCAGAGCTTTACGACGAGAAGACAGGTCTTTACGAGCTCAAGTGGACAACCCACGAGAAGCTCACATCCGCTCAGATGGTCGACCTCTGGGAGTCTTGGGTCAACAAGTATCCTATCATCTCAATCGAAGATGGTATGGCAGAGGATGACTGGGAGGGCTGGAAGCTCCTCACCGACAGAATCGGCGACAGAGTTCAGCTTGTCGGAGACGACCTGTTCGTCACCAACCCGGCCAGACTTCAGATGGGTCTGGACAAGGGCGTTGCAAACGCAATCCTCATCAAGGTCAACCAGATCGGTACTCTCACAGAGACATTCGAGGCCATTGACCTCGCAAAGAGAAACGGCTACGTCTCAGTCGTCTCACACAGATCAGGAGAGACAGAGGACTGCACAATAGCAGACCTGGTCGTTTCTCTCGAGACAGGTGAGATCAAGACCGGTTCAATGAGCCGCTCTGACAGACTTGCAAAGTACAACCAGCTCCTCAGAATCGAGGAAGAGCTCGGAGACATTGCAGAGTATGCCGGCCGCAAGGCTTTCAGGG
>JAGBRG010000191.1 GCA_017632495.1 Spirochaetales bacterium | reverse complement strand
TTGTCAACAGTCACGAAAAATCCCTTGACCGCGTTAAGCAGATTACAGGAAAAAGACCGCTCTTTTTCAATGTGGATGTCTGCGATGAAAAAGCCCTGGATGATGTCTTTAGCCAGTGCAACATTGACAGCGTCATCCATTTTGCAGGCCTTAAGGCCGTGGGTGAAAGCGTTCAGAAGCCTCTTGAGTATTTTTCAAACAACCTCGATGCCTCAATGGTCCTGTGCAAGGTGATGAGAAAGCACAATGTGAAGAACCTTGTCTTCTCTTCAAGCGCCACCGTCTACTCGGGGGACAACACCATGCCCCTGACGGAGCAGAGCAAGACGGGAAACTGCACCAATCCCTACGGCTGGACAAAGTACATGGGCGAGCAGATCTTCAAGGCCCTCTGCGTTGCCGACAGCGACCTTTCAATTGTCCTTCTCAGGTACTTCAACCCTGTCGGGGCCCATGAAAGCGGCCTTATCGGAGAGGACCCTCAGGGCATTCCCAACAACCTCATGCCCTATGTCTCCCAGGTTGCCATAGGAAGGCGCGACCATCTTACAGTCTTCGGCGATGACTACGATACTCCCGACGGAACAGGAGTGCGCGACTACATCCATGTAGTGGACCTGGCACAGGCTCATGTTCTTGCCGTGCGCTATGCACAAAACCACAAGGGCTGTGAGGTCTTTAACATCGGAACAGGAAAGGGCTCAAGCGTCCTGGACATTGTCCACGCCTACGAAAAGGCCTGCGGAAAGAAGATTCCTTATGTCATAGGACCGCGCAGGGCAGGAGACCTTGCCACCGTCTATGCCGACACCAAAAAGGCCAACGAGATTCTAGGTTTTAAAGCCAAGTACAATCTTGAGCGCATGTGCGCAGACTCCTGGCGTTGGCAGAGCATGAACCCCAAGGGGTTTGAGTAAGATTATTGAAACTCTTTTATTTTCAACGGCTCTGTGATGTTTTATAATTGGCTGTGACGCAATTCGGTGTCGCACCAAGGAGGAGCATATGCCTAGAGTCATAACAATCGGAAGACAGTTCGGAAGCGGAGGCCACGAGGTTGGTCTGAGGCTTTCAAAGAAAATGGGAATCCCTTTCTATGACAAGGAGCTGATCCGCCTTACGGCAAAAAACAGCCGCTTTGCAGAAAGCTATCTGGAGAAGATGGACGAGCAGAAGCCCAGCTTTCTGAACATCGGTTCTGCCGGAATCATTTCAGGAGCAGGCGGCACCACGGCACAGAACGCCATGAGCCAGTTCTACAACCTTTCTCCGAACGACCAGATATTTTTAGAGACCTCCAAGGTCATGCACAAGCTTGCCGAAAAAGGCCCGTGCGTCATTGTCGGCCGCTGCGCTGACTACATCCTCAGGGATATGGACCCTGTGAACTTCTTCATCTGCGCCGACCTTCCTGACAGAATCGCCCGCAAAATCGCCTTGGACGAGCACAAGGACATGACCGAGCAGGCCATGGAGAAAATGATCCTTCAGACGGACAAAAGCCGAAGCAAATACTACGAATACTACAGCCACGAGCCCTGGGGCGCCGCAGACAACTACCATCTTTGCATCAACACAAGCGTAGTGGGCGTCGACGGAGCCGTGGAGATCATCATGAAGTTCGTCGAGGAGTTTAGAAAGAAGAACATCATGCCAGACAATCTGGATTGAGTGATATGCAGCGTCTTGATAAAATCCTGAGCGAAGCAGGCATCTGCTCGCGCCGCGATTGCGAGCGCCTGGTCCGTAAACGCCTCATCCTTGTAGACGGTAGCCCAATTACAAGTGCTGCCTCCAAAATCTCCGATATTGCCTCGATTGAAGTCGACGGGGTCCCCGTTGTGCGACGGCGCCGCATGGTCTGCATCATGAATAAGCGCGCCGGCCTTGTCACCTCCACAGATGATCCCCAAAGCCCCACCGTCATGGACGATTTGCCCGACGAAATGCTCAGCCAGCTCATCGTCCCCGCCGGCCGCCTGGACAAGGACACCGAAGGCCTTCTGGTCTTCACCAACGACGGCGCTCTGTTGCACCGCCTCATCTCCCCCAAATCCGAGGTCACCAAGGAGTACTACATCGAGTACGAGGGCACCCTTCAGGCCGATGCCCCCGAAAAGGCAAAGGCGGGAATCACATTAAAAGACGGGTCTGTCTGTAAAAGTGCCGACCTTGTTTTGCTCCAGGGCGGCAAGTGCACCATCTGCATCAGAGAAGGCATGTACCACCAGGTCAAACGTATGATTGCAGCCTTAGGCGGCCACGTGACCTTTCTCAGACGAACAAGAATCGGAGCTCTTGAAATCGGAGACCTGAAACCTGGCGAGGTGAGAGAGCTTTCAGAAAAGGAAACAGAAAATCTGTTTCTCTGATCACCATACGTAGGGACGGTCTTCAGGCGCCACATACATGGCATCTCCCGGCCCTACGTCAAAGGTGCTGTAGAACTCATCAAGCAATGACAGAGGTCTGTTAACCCTGCACCTTGCTCCTGGATGCTCGTCTCTCACAATATACTCGACGATACCTCTCCTTGTGGACGAATTCGCAAGCACGTTTGCAAATGAAGCGAAACACTCTGCGTAGTTGAAACCGGGTATCTGGGCTGCGATGCTCATGAGGCACTTCAGAGAAGTCAGGTCAGCAACGGTCTCATCTATTATCTGGTCCCAGGTGCTGTAGGAGAAACCGGGGTAGTATTCATAGCCGCACATGTATTCTCCGAGCCGCACGCAGCGCGCATTGAACTGCGCCCGATCCTCCGGGGTCCACAAGTCCTCCTTTTTTCCTTCCTTGTTGAACAAGGATCCGTTTTTGTCAAAGGCATGAGAAATCTCGTGGGCTGTAAAAAAGCCAAGGTTTCCCAGCATATATTCATAGGAGGAATCGGCTTTGACGTAGGATCCGATTATTGCGTTCATGTTAATGAAATACATGTTTGCCTGTCCAGTGTAGTAGAAGGTATTATCCCAGTTGTTTTCAATCGACCAGTAGAACGGCAGGTCCTTGCCTGTGGAGCGCTCGGATAACCACTGCCGGCGGCCCTTCAGGTATCTGGTGAGATTCTCGAAGAGGGTACCGCCCTCATCTGCGCTGGTGTAACTTACACCAAACAAATCGGACATGTCGTCCGGTATCAGAAGCGCCATCTTCATGTTGTCGAGTTTATCAATGACCGTGGAACGTGTTTTTTCGCTGAGCCATGACTCGTTTTCAAGCATTGTGCGGTAATAAGACATGATGCTGCGACAGATGCCTTCAAGGCGCTCGTGCATCACCGGATATTCGTCCGTCTTCGAGTAATACATGTAAGTGTCCGTCTGAATAAACGGGAACAGAAAGAGCGACATATCCAGGTCTTCGAAGATCATCGAAGGATCGGCGGCATACACATCGCCCCAGAAGCCGGTGACCGCATCCCTGATATGGGCGGGGACTACAATGGACAGCGCTTCTATGAGATGCCTGATGATACCGACCTTCGCACCCGGAAGATTCTCCTCTTTCATCATCATTTCGATGAACACAGCATATGCCGCACCATTATCCAGATGCACCCTTTCCCTGTAATCGAATCCTGCACGTTCAAGATATGATTTGAACGGGAAGCCAGGGAACTCTTCCGAATCATCATCCGGAGTGCACCAGGCACTACCCTTGGGAAGGGTGGAGTTTTCATACGCGATTATACCCTGCCTCCTGATACCTTCGATATAGTTGAGGGTGGCCGACTCCGCCACATCCTTGTCGAATCCGAGGTACTGAAGCAGGCGACCAATTTGCTCCATTTCGGCTTCATATGTGTAGGCACCTTTAACGAATTCCTCAGCATCTTCGTCTTCGTAAAAGTCGAGATCAAAACCCTGAGTGAGGTGACCGTCTCCTTCATCGTAGAAGGAGAAGACGCTCCAATCTTGCCAGCTGAATGTGTTCAAAAGGATTTCAATGCCCGTCTCTCTGCAGATGTCGGCACAGATATTGACCAGATCCGCGAAAGTCGGAGCATTCCAGATGGCATCGACCATGGGCTGGATGTAGGTCATGCTGTTCTCTCGTCCCTCCTGGTCCATGTATGTCGAAAGAAAGGCCCTGATGTTCGCTTTTTCCGGTGTATCTGGATTGGCAAGGCAATCGTTGAGCATGTTGAGCTCCCAGGCCTGATGATCCTTCTCGTTCAATGTATTGGGCCGATGGTAGGATATGTCATATGTAGCTCTGAGGTATTCGGGATCGTTGAGAAGATCCGCCGTAGACCATGAGTAGAAGTCGTCCTTGGGATTGGACTGAAGGAATGCGTGTATCCTATCTATGAGAAGACGCAGTTCCTTCTCTGTCATTTCTTCATAGGGCCCGAACTTCGTGTTGTCTCTTGGGATGTACAAGCCTGCATTGGTAAGGTTCTCGACCGCCGCCTTTCCATCTTCGGGGACATCGGTGAAGGCGCAGTCGCGGTATTTCACTAAGTCGCGCACTCCTCCTTCCTGGACATCGGGCAGGGGACCGAAGGCTCTGAGAAGCATCTGACATCCTGTAAGATGTGTGAGTGTCTCATAGGGCTTCTCATCGCCGAGAATGTCCTCTACGGTCGGTGCCGGATCTGAATAGGCATCGGCATTGATGCAGATGATCTCAGCCGCATGGCGGTTTGTAAAGGTTTCCGAGATTGATTGGGCACCCAGCCAAAAGGAAACTAGAAGCAGGGCAACAATTAGAAGGCATTTTCTGGTATTAGTGGACACGACACACCCCTTTTGCCTGATATCTTACCACAAATGCCATGCCAGAAAGAATCTATTGCGCGCCCTGTGCCATCCCCACCTGGCCCAAATCGAGGACCTTTTTCTGATTGATGACCTGTTGCCCCGCCATTGCCATCCCCCACCTGACCCAAACCGAGGAACCTTTTCTGATTGATGATCTGTTGCCCCGCCATTGCCATTCCCCACCTGAACCAAATCGAG